>JBDHYH010000051.1:0-26330 GCA_039811325.1 Chitinophagaceae bacterium
AAACAATTTAGGTGATAAAAAATAAGATTATTTAAATTTGCACCTTCATAAAAATTGGTATTGCATAAAAGGCTATGACTTTTCTACAATAGCCGGCAAACAACTAAATATGGCATTCAGGAAAGTTACAGAGGAGTCATCTCATTACCGCAATTTAGAAAAGATGTCTGTTGCGGAAATTATTTCCAACATCAACAAAGAAGATACAGGCATTGCAGCTTCTGTACATCGGTCGCTCCCACAGATAGCAGCACTTATTGAAGCACTTACAAAAAAGATGCTCAAAGGTGGCCGCCTGTTTTATATTGGTGCAGGCACCAGCGGCCGCTTGGGAATATTAGACGCTAGTGAATGCCCACCCACTTATGGAGTACCACAGGGACTTGTGGTTGGGTTAATTGCCGGAGGTGAAAAAGCGATTGTGAATGCCATAGAGAATGCAGAAGACAATGAACTGCAAGGATGGAAAGATCTGTGTGAGTATAAGGTGAACAGTGGCGATTTTGTTGTGGGCATTGCATCAAGTGGTACAACTCCTTATGTTATAGGCGCCTTGAAAAAATGCAGAGAAAATGGAATTGCAACCGGAAGCATCACCTGCAACCCGGGTGCACCTGTTAGTTTGGTTTCAGACTTTCCCATTGAAGTAATCGTTGGCCCGGAATTCGTAACAGGTAGTACCCGAATGAAAAGCGGAACTGCACAAAAAATGGTATTGAATATGATCAGTACTACCGTAATGATCCAATTAGGCAGGGTAGAAGACAATAAGATGGTTAACATGCAACTCACCAATAAGAAAATTGTCAATCGTGGCGTGCGTATGCTTATGGAAAAAGGGAATATAAAAGAGAAAGAGGCCAGTGAACTGTTATTGAAATTTCAGAATGTAAAAAAGGCCCTCGATAACCTAAAATAATTCTTTTTTCTGGCAGGGAAATCAGGTAATTTTATGGAGCCATATTTCACCATGGTTTTCACTTTTAAAATTTCCTGCCATGAAACAATATCTACTCCTTACTATTTGTTCCTTCCTCATTGGAAACATCTACTGTCAGAAAACATCTGTCTTTGCCATCAGCGGCCAATCAGCGTCACCATTTAATTGGTCTGACATCAGAATGGTCAGTTCAGGAGAAAATCAATTACTCTTTGAAAATGGTAAATCAGCTTTCAGCCTTTTAGATGCCTACAACAATAAGGAAGTGAAAAAATTTACTGTTTCCTTTGATCAACAAAACAGGGGTGGACCGTCAACGATCAATCTGAGTTCTCCAACCCTGTTAATGAGTGCGGCCACTGCATATGACAAAAAGTACAACCGGTTGTTTTTTGCTACTATGCATTCCGGCCATTTGCTTTGGCTCGATCTGAATGACAAGGGAAATGTACCCGTATTTCACCTGATATCAAACCCGATACTACCTAACTCAGATTTCAGCAACGAGGCAATGAACATTACAAGAATGACAATAGGTGCTGATGGCAGAGGATATGCGCTGTCAAATGATGGCAATCATTTGATTCAATTTACTACCGGTCGTAAAGTGGTGGCAACTGATATCGGTATGCTTCAGGATGATCCCTCAAATAAAACGATAAGCATCCACAATCAATGCACAGGGTGGGGAGGAGATGTGGTTGGTGATGTGTCAGGAAAATTAATCTTATTCTCTGCAGGAAGAAATGTCTTTGAGATTGACGTACATTCTAAAATAGCAAAGTACCTGGGCAGTGTAAAAAATTTGCCTGCTCAGTTTACAGTAAATGGCGCTGCTGTGGATGACGATGATATGATTATTCTAAGCAGTGCCAATGTGCAGGATGGTTTTTATAAAGTGAGCCTTGCAGACCTTACTGCCTCAAAGATAAAAGAAGCGACAATATTGAATGCCTCTGACCTTGCAAGTGGGAACTTGCTTGGACACACCATAGAGAGAACAGGGCCGGCAGTGTTAACACCTCTTGATGTCATAGGAAATGATTTGGTTACCGTCTATCCAAACCCGGTCAGGAACAAAGAACTCAGAATAAGTTTTGATAAGAATCTACCGGGTACATTTACTGTTGCCGTTACTGATCTGCAGGGCAGACTGATTCAAAACAAGAAAGTGTATGTTCGTTACAAAGGTCAGATGGAGAAGATGCATTTTGATCAAAGCCAGGTGAGTGGATTTTATATGATCAAAGTAACAGATGTAGTCAATAAGGAAATATTCACCGGAAAAATATTTGTGGAATGAATTTTATTATGCTTTCAGGTTTTGATAACTAAGAATTGCTGACCGGAATATTAAATTTGCTTTTATATCGATTCCTATGCAGAACATTGAACCTTATGACAATTGGCATCACCTTTATCTTTCCGAAGAGGATGAACATTCCCTTTTTTATGGAAGAGAGTATAGCGAATTTGAATATTCCAATACTATCTACAACTATTACATTCATCCATTGTGGGATGAGTTCGGCAGCCGAACCCTGTATTTGAAAGTTTTGATGGCAGATTACGAATCTGAATATATGATTATCGAATTAATTGGAGAGTGGAATGATGCCATAGAAAATGATATTATGACTTTAAAGCGTGAAGTGATAGATCATTTTCAATTATTGGGTATTTCAAAGTTTTTATTAATTACCGAAAATGTCCTCAATTTCCACAGTAGTGATGACAGCTATTATGAAGAATGGTTTGAGGAGGTGAATGAGAAAGATGGTTGGATTGCAATTGTAAATATGCCTGATGCTACACAACATGATTTTAAAAAAGCCAGATTGGATAATTATGTACCGCTCATTAATATTCAGAATTGGCGTACAATGAAGCCTGAAGGCTTGTTTCAGAAGGTAGATAATTTCTTCATGAGAAGATTAGACAGCGGAAATTATCAGAGTTAGGGATGTATCGCTCTTTTATTTTTTTTAACTTATGGCATTCTACCCTAAATTTGTGATCTCTTATTTCAATTAACACTTTGCGCTTATGACATGGAAACAAATGCTCACCTCGCCGGTTGGAAGAAAAATCGTGATGGGTCTGACCGGATTTTTTCTGATCATTTTTCTGATAGTGCATGCAGGTATCAACTCACTAATTTTCAACAATGATAATGGTGTATTGTTTAATGAAGTAGCCCATTTCATGAGCCACAATATCATTATGCGGATACTTGAGTTATTGTTGTTTGTGGGTTTCATCATTCATATCGTACAGGGGCTTATGTTATGGAAACAAAATCGTGCAGCAAGGCCTGTCAAGTATGAAATGCAGCGATATACACCCAAAATAAAATGGTACAGTCGCAAGATGGGAATATTGGGTAGTTTGTTGCTGTTGTACCTGATCATGCACCTCGCTCATTTTTGGGCTGGCACTAAGGCTGAATTGTATTTAGGAGGAGCCGAGAATAATCTCTACGTGGAAATGAAACACATATTCACAAATCCGGTTTGGTTTGTATTATATATGATTGGCTTGCTTTCTTTGTTATATCATTTGTTGCATGGTTTCCAGAGTGCATTCCAGTCATTGGGAATGAACGATAAGAAATGGACTCCATTTATCCAGATCGTAGGTAAAGTGTATTCCTTTGCTATTGTGATTTTATTTGCTTTGATGCCGATAGCATTCATGGTGGGTTGGTTGCAATAAGAAAAATATTTATTTTTTAAATCATTTAAATCAGGATATGGCATTAGATGCAAAAATTCCTTCCGGCGAATTAAAAGACAAGTGGCAGAATTATAAAGACCATTGCAGTCTGGTAAGTCCTGCCAACAAAAGAAATCTCGAAATCATTGTGATCGGTACCGGGCTTGCAGGTGCCTCTGCTGCTGCCACGCTTGGCGAACTCGGATACAAAGTGAAATCGTTTTGCTTCCAGGACAGTCCCCGCCGTGCACACAGTATTGCAGCGCAGGGAGGCATCAACGCTGCTAAAAATTATCAAAACGATGGTGATTCTGTTTTTCGTCTTTTTTACGAAACTGTAAAAGGTGGTGATTACAGAAGCCGTGAAGCGAACGTACATCGTCTTGCAGAAGTGAGTGGTAATATCATCGACCAGTGTGTAGCACAGGGCGTACCTTTTGCAAGGGAGTACGGAGGGTTGCTCACTAACCGTTCATTTGGCGGAACCCAGGTATCAAGGACATTTTATGCAGCAGGCCAGACAGGGCAACAATTATTGCTCGGTGCGTATGGTGCACTCGAACGCCAGGTAGGACTGGGAAAAGTAACGATGTATTCAAGGCATGAGATGCTGGACCTGGTGGTGATAGATGGAAAAGCAAGAGGGATTATCGCACGTAACCTGGTGACGGGGAAAATTGAAAGACATTTCGGCCACGCAGTATTAATTTGTTCCGGTGGATACGGTAATGTATTTTTCCTTAGCACCAATGCAATGGGAAGCAATGCTACTGCTGCATGGAAAAGCCATAAGAAAGGAGCCTTTTTTGCCAATCCTTGTTTTACACAAATACACCCGACATGCATTCCTGTTTCAGGCGACCATCAAAGCAAACTCACATTGATGAGTGAAAGCCTGAGAAACGACGGAAGGATTTGGGTGCCAAAAAATAAAGATGATAAACGCAAGGGAGGTGATATACCACATGACGAACGTGATTACTACCTGGAGCGTCGTTATCCTGCGTTTGGAAACTTAGTACCGCGAGATGTGGCATCTCGTGCTGCGAAAGAAAGATGTGATGCAGGCTATGGTGTGGGTACTACGAAGATGGCCGTATATCTCGACTTTGCCGATGCCATTATGCGTTATGGAAAAATGGAAGCACACAAGAGAGGTTTGGAAAATCCGGATAAAGAAGTGGTAAGAGAATTAGGGAAAGAAGTGGTGAAGGAAAAATATGGTAACCTCTTTGAGATGTATGAAAAGATCACCGGCGAAAATCCTTATGAAGTACCGATGCGCATATTTCCGGCAGTCCATTATACCATGGGCGGCCTGTGGGTAGATTATGAATTGATGACCACAGTGCCCGGATTGTATTCGTTAGGAGAAGCTAACTTCAGTGATCATGGTGCCAATCGACTTGGAGCGAGTGCGCTTATGCAAGGCTTGGCAGATGGTTATTTTGTAATTCCATATACTCTTGGAAATTATTTATCAAAAGAAATCAGGACACCGGCAATACCCACAGATCATCCTGCATTTGCAGAAGCAGAAAAAGCAGTGTCAGACCGTATTCAGAAGTTGATGGACATTAAAGGAACAAAGTCTGTCGATCATTTCCATAAGAAGTTGGGACATATCATGTGGAATAAATGCGGTATGGCAAGAAATGAGAAAGGGCTTCAGGAAGCCATCGTAGAAATCCAACAGTTGAGAGAAGAGTTTTGGAAAGACGTCAGAGTTCCCGGACAAATAGAAAGCATGAATCCTGAATTGGATAAAGCCGGAAGAGTTGCAGATTTTCTTGAGTTGGCAGAACTGATGTGCCGTGATGCGCTCAACAGAAGTGAAAGCTGCGGTGGGCATTTTAGGGAAGAAAGCCAGACAGATGAAGGGGAAGCGCTTAGGAAAGATGACGAATTCAGTTATGTGTCTGCCTGGAAATATACCGCTCAGGGAGAAGAGATGCATAAGGAAACGCTGGAGTTTGAAATAGCGAAGCCTACGCAGAGGAGTTATAAATAGTTGATTTGTTCTATGGTTGGATGGTTATATGATTTTGGGGTAAGTTAAAGTTGCCAAATCCAACGATTAAAAAATTTATCAAATAAACAAATAAACAAATAAACAAATATCATGGACCATTACACCATGAACCTCACACTCAAAGTGTGGAGGCAGAAGAACCAAAATGAGAAAGGAAAATTTGAAACCTATGATGTAAAGGATATTTCTTCGGAGATGTCATTTCTCGAAATGTTTGATGTACTCAACGAAAGGCTCATCAACGAAGGGAAAGACCCAATTACATTTGATCACGATTGCCGCGAAGGTATCTGTGGTGCATGCAGTATGTATGTGGACGGTCGCGCTCACGGGCCATGGCAGAAGAATACGGTTTGCCAATTGCACATGCGTGCCTACAAAGATGGTGACACCATCGTGGTAGAACCATGGCGCTCTGCAGTCTTTCCTGTGATCAAAGACCTGATGGTGGATAGAAGAGCATTTGACCGAATCATTGAAGCCGGAGGTTTTGTTTCGGTAAATACCGGTAATGCTCCGGATGCCAATGCCATACCTGTATCCAAAATAGACTCAGAATATGCGTTTGACGCTGCAGCCTGTATCGGTTGTGGAGCTTGTGTAGCTGCTTGCCCTAACGGTTCTGCCGCATTGTTTGTAAGCGCCAAGGTGGCTCAGTTGGCCTTCCTGCCACAGGGCGATCCAGAAAGGAAAACAAGGGTGATGAACATGATAGCGCAGGAACAAAAAGAAGGTTTTGGCAACTGTGGTAATATTTATAATTGCGAAGCAGAATGCCCGAAGGGAATCTCTGTTGGCAATATCGCGAAGATGAAACGTGAATACATGAGCGCAATGGTGAGCAGTGGACCGAAGGGAATACACGAGTCCAACTCATAGTTTCAATTAATTGCTGCAAAGTATTGAAGGAAGTGAAAACATCCTGTCTTCAATCAGAATGAGGGAAAGAACAGGCGTTCCAAATTCTAAATATTTACATCCTTAGATGCGTTTAATGGTAACTGAGGTCAATTGATTATTTAAGCCTTAGATTTGTTTATCATTGAACTGCCCTGATGTCCTCAAAGACCCTATTCCTCTGTATTTGCATTATTGCCGCCGGCCAGGCCTTCGGGCAAATAAAAGGGCTACCCTCATCTAACATCAGGCATAAAACGATTTTACCACAACATCAGTTGGTGATTCTTGATAGCCTCAGTATTATTCCCAATTCAGAATTTGTCACCGGACTTGCACGTGATCAGTACAGAATAGATCCTGCCAATGCTACCATTTACTTTTATTCAATACCTGCAGACAGTATTGCAATAAGTTATCGGGTTTTCCCATTCAGGATTAATCAGACCGTGCAGCGATTTAATTACGATAGCATTCGTTTCAACTTTTCAACAGAGAAACCTTTTACTTACAGAAGCAGCAATGCAGATACGAGGCTGATTGACTTCGGTAGTCTCAATTACAATGGAAGCGTGGGGCGTGGTATTTCTTTTGGAAACAACCAGGATGCCGTGGTGAATTCTACATTGAACCTTCAACTAAATGGATTCATAGGAGACAGCCTCGAATTCAATGCTGCAATCAGTGATAATAATATCCCTATTCAACCTCAGGGCAATACACAAAACCTGCAAGACTTTGATCGCATTTTTATGCAGGTTAAAAAAGGAGGCTGGCAGGCTAATTTTGGTGATATTGATATCCGCCAAAATGAAGACCGTTTTTTGAATTTTTATAAACGGTTGCAGGGAGCCTCTGTGCTTGTTGATCACCAATTCAGGAATGGAAATAAAAATTCTTTGATAGCAAGTGGAGCTATTGCCAAGGGGAAGTTTACCAGGAATGTCATTACACCCGGTGAAGGGAACCAGGGACCCTATAAATTATATGGAGGTAACAATGAAACTTACTTTGCCGTACTTGCCGGAACAGAGAAGGTTTTCATAGACGGCGAATTGATGCAAAGAGGAGAAGACAGGGATTACGTCATCGACTATAATACAGCAGAGATCACTTTCACAGCAAAACGATTGATAACAAAGGACAGTCGCATACAGGTAGAATTTGAATATGGTGATCGGAGCTACCTCAATTCTATGCTTTATGCGCGTGACGCATTCAGCATCAGGAATAAGTTGATTCTTTCTGTAGGCATGTATTCAAATTCGGATGCAAAGAACAGTCCCATTAATCAATCTTTGACCGATCCGCAGCGTCAATTTTTGTCAACTATAGGAAACAATATTGAAAGCGCTTTATATCCCAGTGCGATACCTGATACTTTTTCCGTCAATAAGATTTTATATAAAAGGATAGACACTACCATCAATGGGAATACTGATTCTATTTATGTTTTCTCAAATAATAAGACGGACACATTGTACAATCTTTCGTTTACCAATGTAGGGCCGGGCAGGGGAAATTATATATCAGAAGCAGGTAATGCAAATGGCCGTGTCTTTTCGTGGGTAGCTCCTGTTGACGGCAAGCCACAGGGCGATTGGGAACCTGTTATATTCCTTGTAACGCCTAAAAAGCACCAGGTGTTTTCAGGTACAGCAACCTATAACCTTAATTCCAAAACGTACTTAAAACTTTCCGGTGCTGTCAGTGATTATGATGTCAACAGTTTTTCAACTATAGGTAATGCTGATAATAAAGGAAGTGCATGGCGGTTTGAGATGGAGAATCATAAAAGACTTTCAGACAGCACCACGACGGGGTGGAGTCTATTGACTCACTTCGATTATGAATCTGTTGGCGAAAAATTCAAACCGGTGGAGACCTTGCGTAGTGTTGAGTTCTATCGTGACTGGGGATTAAACATTATCGAACCTCCGGCTGATGAGAAACTGCTGAATGCTTCTCTATCATTAATGAACAAACGAAATAATTATTTGAAGTATCAGTACAGTAATTACAGGCGTAATTCAGATTATACAGGTAATGGAAATATTATTGAACTGCTGTTTGAAAAAAACGGATGGCTGTTGAATGAAAAATTCAAGTACACAAATGTCAGCGCAGATTTGTTCAGAGGTCACTTCATTAAGCCTGAGTTTTCTGTTAGTAAAAAAATGCCCCGCCTCGGCGGATACAGTATTGGTGCATCTTACATCGCAGAAAAAAATGAACAATTGCTCCGTCAGTATGATACGTTGTCTCCTGTTAGTTTTGGATATTCATTGTGGCAATTATTTCTGAAAAGTAATGAAAGCAAGCCATCGCGCTGGGGAATCTCTTATTTCAGCAGGAAGAACTTTCTGCCTTCAGGCGATCAGTTGCTTTCTTCAGACAGAAGCGACAATTTAAGTTTTACGACAGAATTGACCGGGAATGAAAACAGGCAATTCAGAATGAACGTTACTTACCGAAAACTGCATGTGAGTGAAATGTTCAAACCAATACTCAATCAGAAAGACGATGAGAGTTTGTTAGGCCGGGCAGATTATTCTTTCAATGAATGGAAAGGTTTATTAAATGGTACAGTGTTTTATGAATTGGGAGCCGGCCAGGAACAGAAACGTCAGTTTACATACATAGAAGTACCGGCTGGTCAGGGATATTACACCTGGGTAGATTATAATGGAGATGGCATTCCTCAGTTGGATGAATTTGAAGTGGCCGTGTTCCAGGATCAGAAGAGATGGATACGTGTTCTTACTCCAACGAATGAATACGTGAAAGCAAATTATATTCAATTCAATTATAGTGTTTCTATTGATCCGGGTAGAATTAGAGGAGAAAGCAAGAATGGTTTCTCAAAATTCTTAAAACGCTTTAGTACTTCTTCTGCCCTTCAGCTAAGTAAGAAAGAAATATCAAAGGGTAGGTTTGAATTTAATCCTTTTACAAAAACACTTGGCGATTCATCCTTGATTTCTCTGTATTCATTTTTATCGAATAGTATTTATTTCAACAGGTCGGGTACTGGTTTTGGAGTAGATGTTACTCATCGGTTGAATAACAATAAGGCAATCCTCAGTTATGGATTTGAGAGTAACAGTCTGCGCGATTTAGGGATCAAAACAAGGTGGGGTATTGCACAAGCCATCAATGCGGTAGTCAGAACCAATTTTATAAGAAGGAAGTTGGCTGTCCCTTCATTTACCAACAGGAATTATGATGTACAGGAGGCAGTAGTGGAACCTTCAATCACCTATACATACAAAACTAATTTCAGGGCTTCCATTTTGTATAATTACGACAAGAAAATAAATAAGTTGGGTGATAAAGAATCCTCATC
Source organism: Chitinophagaceae bacterium (assembly GCA_039811325.1). Classification (GTDB taxonomy): domain Bacteria; phylum Bacteroidota; class Bacteroidia; order Chitinophagales; family Chitinophagaceae; genus Ginsengibacter. Next base: position 9,931 of record JBDHYH010000051.1, read on the forward strand.
GAGTAATGCCGTCACTACCGAAGTGAAATATAATGTATTCTCCAGCGTTGTACTCAATGGAAGTTTCACTTTCAATAATATTTCCTTTCATGGTAATGCCAATTCGCCGGTAGGCTTTCTGTTGTTAGACGGTTTACTTCCGGGTAAGAATCTGATTTGGAATCTTGAACTTACAAAGCGATTGGCTGGCAACATTGAATTGAATCTGCAGTATGAAGGAAGAAAACCATCTGCCAATCCAGTGGTGCATACAGGCAGGGCTTCCATCAGGGCGATTTTTTAAAAACAAGACCCGATGGAATATTCTTAACACTAGTTGGAAAAACAGATACCAGGCGATTATTCCTTGATGAATGTGAATGTTTTGGTTTTTCCGTTTGAGATGATCTGTCCTGAATAAAGCCCCTTTGGAAGGTTTGAAACATCAATTTGTTTTTCACTCGTCAGATTTGACTTTTCGGTTTTCAGAAGTCTTCCGTTGTTGTCAAAAATCTTAATGGTAGCATTTGGCAATTGGGAGTTGAATTGGAGCGTCAACATATTCCTAACCGGATTAGGAACGACGACAATCCCTTCCGGAGAGTTAATACGAACACTAATTACATTGCTAAATGAAACTTGATCGTCCAGGTCTTTTTGTTTTAACCGGAAATAAAGAATGCCATTATGCGAATTGTTTATTGTGTAACTGTAGGTTGCACCATTGATCATCCCTCTGGCAGGAACAAATGCGATGTTTTCGAAATGTATGCCATCCAGGCTTTCCTGGATTTCAAATCCTTTGTTATTCGTTGCAGATTGTGTTTGCCATTTCAATGTAATTATGCCTCCGCTGGATTGAGCAGAGAATTCTGAAAATGTTACAGGGAGTGGAGATTGTCTTTCGTATTGGAGCATCCATTGGTAAGCATTTTTGCCATTATTATTGGTGGAAGGACTGTACAGGTAAGCGGCAGCATTTCCATGCGATTGTTCTCCTGGCAACACGTAATACTTAGGTGCGTATAATGGTGCCGGTGTAGCGTTAGTCAGGTAATTGATCCATGCATCTGAAGTCCTCTTGATTATGCCTTCATCATCAGGATAACTCAGATCTAATTCACTGGTAGCAATCCAGACAGGAATATGAGCCCTCGAAATGGTATTTCCCACTTCCTGAGTGGGAGCAAATTGAACTCTGGGGCCGGGAGAAGATGCAAGTACTGCAGCTATCTTGATGGCATTGGCATCATTGGATCCTACAAAATTTAATGCATAAGCTGCGCCGGCACTTTGCCCGGATAAATACACCTTTTTATTATCTACTCTATAATGATCAGTACAATACGAGAGTAGTGCGTTGATATCCTGATCCCAGGTGTAGGTATCATAAGGTTCATCAAGAAATTGAGGTGTAATGAGAATGAATTCCATGGGAGTTCCATTCACATCAAAAGAAACAGGAAGATCGTCTCTCCATGCTCTATAGGGAGGTGTTCCCCATCCGGAATTTATTACGTTTTCAAGCACACCTTCTGTACCGTTTCCCTTTGTTCCCAATCCATGCATGAAGATCATCAGAGGAAACTTCTTCGTTGGGTTTGAAGAATATTCTTCAGGAAGATATTCGAAAAAGCCGGGAATATTACTATTCACAGGCGTGTTGTATTTTAAAGTCTTTGTTTGTGAAAATACATTTGTAGAAATAAAAACCAGGAGGCAAAAAACAAGTAATGTTCTTTTGCTCATAAGCAAATTGCAATTCATTGAAAGAATTTAAATAATAAAAAATCCTTTTTCAATGGACTGGATTTCCTGGAGTCTAATTCATAGCGTTGAAAGCGTGTTTCGGTATTTCCTTTAGGTCAAACTTATTATTGAATTAGAAGCAATAGACATTGGTGCCTATTGCTTCATGAATGTAAATGTAATAGTTTTTCCATTATCAAAAAGGCGCGCATTATACACACCTTTTGGTAAGGTCGTTACATCGATTTGGCTCTGCCTCACACCTCCGATATGTGCTACTTTCCACAACTTACCTCCTCCATCAAAAATCTGGATGGTAGCTTTTTCGAGGGTTGTTCCGAATTTCAAATTCAATAAATTCCTGACAGGATTAGGGCTTATCACTATGTTGTTGCTATGAGAATCAAACCGGATATTGACAATGTTGCTAAAAGAAGTCTTGCCATCTAAATCAGACTGGGCAAGCCTGAAATAATTTATTTGCTGGTACGGATTTGTTACTGTGAATTGGTATGAAGATCCATTCGTGATTCCTTTGGAAGGAACAAAACCGATGGTTTGAAATTGTACGCCATCATTGCTGATTTGAACTTCAAATCCTTTATTATTCGATTCAAATTGAGTCTGCCATTGCAGTTGAATGGTTTCTTCGGTTTGCTTAGCTGAAAATTTCAGACCAGTAACAGGCAATACTGATTTCTTGCTGAATCCCAGCATCCATTGGTAGGCATTCATTCCATTCTCTTTTGTACTCGGATCATAAAGGTAGATAGCAGCATCATTGTGGGTATGAGAGCCGGGTAGTATCGTTACTTTCGGAGAATAGACCGGACGCGGAGTTGCATTATTGATGTCAGCTTGCCAATTGTAGGCTGCGTTCATAAATGCCCCACCTCCAAGAGCATCTTGTTCACTAGCGGTCATCCATACTGCAACCTGGGCAGCAGAGATATTGTTGGCTTTGTATTGTGCGGCCCCTCCTGCAGGAGACGAAGACAGAACCGCAGCAATCCTGTTTGCATTATTAAAACTTGCCCCCACAAAGTCCATTACCTGCTGACCACCCGAACTCTGGCCGGCTAAGTAAATTCTGTTTGCATCAACGCGATAATGACTTTCGCAATAATCTATGACAGCGTTGAAGTCACGGTCGAAAGTACTCCATGGCTCTGACAAGAATTGAGGAGTAATCAGAATAAATTCCATTGGTGTACCACCTACATCAAATGAAGTAGGGAAGGTGGTTGTATTATAGGTACGCCACGGAATAGTACCCCATCCGGAAGTTACAACCCATTCTAATTGACCGGGCTTGCCGTTGCCGATAACCCCCAGGCCATGTACGTAAATGACTAATGGGAATTTCTTGTTCTGGTCAACATTGTAGTCTTTGGGAAGGTACTCGTAAAAGCCATTGCAATTGACTCCGATTGGTGTATCATATCTCAGCGTCTTGGTTTGAGGAAATGATGACAGGAATGCAAATAGCAACACAAGGCTTAGCAAAAAATGCTTGTAAAGCAAGTTTGGTAATTTCATAATGACATTGGATTTTTAAATCGTTGCTAAGAATTGACAAAAACTATACCGCAATTTCCTGATTTCGCAGATCAAAAAACATCTACCTGATCTTCAATACCTTTTTATTTATGATTCTGATATTTGGTGATTCTGATTATTGTTTTATGAAGGAAAAATGAATTGTTTTCCCTTCGGAATTGATGCTGCCATGATAGTACCCCTTAGAAAGTTTTGAAACTTCAATGGAAGTATTGTGCTGATTTCCCGCCGCGGCCTCCTTTACGAGGCTGCCTGTGTTGTCAAATATCTGGATAATAACATTCTTGTTCAAACTTCCGAAGTCCAGATTCAGTATGTCCGTGACCGGATTGGGATATACTTTGATCAATTGCCCGGATTGGAAATCCGCATGGACAACTGAACTTATACTTGTACGCCCATTCATGTCCACCTGTACTATTCTGTAATAATTACTTCCAATGGCAGGAGACTCGTCTTTGAAATTGTAAGAGCCTTCCGAAGACGAATTATTACCCTTTACATATCCAATTTGACTGAATTTATTTCCATCAAGTGAACGTTCAACCCTGAAGCCTGCATTGTTGATTTCAGTGTGCGTTTTCCAGGTGATATTGATAAATTCATTGGATGAATTCGCGTGAATTTCAAGACCTGAAACGGGAACCGGAGATTGCTTGCTATATTGGAGCATCCATTGATAAACATTTTTTCCATTAACAAGGGTATTTGGGTCGTAGGTCTGAAAGGCTGCCTCGTTGTGTGTATGTTGTCCTGGAATTACGAAAAATACCGGGCTGGTTATTGGCGGAGGAGTTGCGTTGTTGATTACATTTATCCAGTCTGAAGCCGCATTGTATTCTGCGCTAAGATCGTCAGGAAATATTTCATCAAATTGACTGACTGAAACCCACACAGATACACCTCCGGATGATAATACAGTTCCTCTTTCAGAAGAAGCACCTGCTCCTGGTGAAGTGCTAACAACGGCTGCAATTTGCGAAGCATTTACCTCGCTGGCTGAGGCATACATTAATGCATAGTAGGCACCTGCACTCTGCCCGGTTAAATAGACTTTTTTCTCATCAATTCTGTAGTGACTTTTACAATAGGATATCAGGGAACTAATATCTGATTCGTATGAAGCGCCATTGTAAAATGGTTCGACAAGGAATTGGGGTGTAATAAGGATATATTCAACTTGTTGGCCACCGACCACAAATGAAGAAGGTAACCCGTTGTGAAATGAACGGTATGGAATAGTGCCAGTACCATAATTGACGATATATTCCAATATTCCCTTTTTTCCATTACCTGTCAGGCCAAAACCATGCATAAAAATGATCAGAGGATATTTTTTTGAAGTCTGACTGGAATAGGTTGCGGGCAAGTATTCATAATACCCGGAAATATTATTACCTACCGGCGTTTCGTACATCAATTTCTTAGTTTGCCCAAAAGCAATAGGAATAATCAAAAATGAGAAATAACCAATTGTTACTGTTTTCTTGAGATAGTTTCCAACCTTCATAAGAATAAATTTAGATTATAAAAATACCTTGAAGGTTTCCGCAGGATTAGTTGGAATTAATCAAATATAGTTTAATAATTAATTGAAATGAGAGAATAGGCGGAAGCAGGTTTGCAGATAGATGGCGGTTTCATTCCGAATGGCCATCTTCACATTCCGGCGCGTTTCTTTATTTAATGCACATTCTGTAAACAAACGAAAATTCAGATAGCAAACTATTGGAGTTACTAAACCTCTAAACTCAGATGAAATTTTGAAAGCACAGATGTGGCCAGAATGAATCTACACCGTAAACTTTATCCCCTGTGCCAAAGGCAGTTTATCACTGTAATTGATTGTATTCGTTTGCCTGCGCATATAGGCTTTCCACGCATCACTTCCGCTTTCCCTTCCGCCACCGGTTTCTTTCTCTCCACCAAAAGCGCCACCGATCTCGGCGCCGGATGTTCCAATGTTTACGTTCGCAATACCGCAATCGCTTCCGGCATAGCCTAAGAATTTCTCTGCTTCACGTAGATTCTGGGTGAAAATTGCACTTGACAACCCCTGGGGCACTCCGTTTTGCATCGCAATGGCCTCGTCAATCTTTTTGTATTTAATCAGGTAGAGAATGGGAGCAAATGTTTCAGCCTGTACAATGGCCATATCATTGGTAACCTCCGCCACACAAGGTTTTACATAACAGCCACTTTCAAATCCTTTGCCTTCGAGTACTCCGCCGGTTACCGCCATTTTGCCTCCCTGTTTTTTGATCTGAGCTATAGCATTCAAATAATTTTGAACGGCATCTTTATCAATCAATGGCCCAACATGATTTTCTTCTTTCAACGGATCGCCAATTCGTAATTGCTTATAGGCGTGTAATAATTTCTTTTTAAATGAATCGTAGATATCTTCATGAATGATCAGCCTGCGGGTAGTAGTGCATCGCTGTCCTGCTGTGCCCACGGCTCCAAAAAGACATCCAACTAAAGCGATATTCAGATCAGCATCAGGGGTAATGATGATGGCGTTATTACCACCGAGTTCCAAAAGTGATTTTCCAAGGCGTGCACCTACGGTAGCCCCAACAGCCTTGCCCATGCGTGTACTTCCAGTAGCAGAGATCAAAGCTACCCTCGTGTCTTCACAAAGCCATTTCCCTGTTTCAGCGCCACCGATGATCACATTGCAAACGCCCTCTGGTACTTTGTTTTCTTTAAATACTTTGCTGATGATTTGCTGGCAGGCAATAGCACAAAGCGGAGTTTTTTCAGAAGGCTTCCAGATGCAAACATCACCGCAAACCATTGCTATCATGGAGTTCCAACTCCATACAGCCACGGGAAAATTGAATGCTGAAATAATACCTACAATTCCGAGCGGATGATACTGTTCATACATCCTGTGTCCTGGGCGCTCACTGTGCATACTCAATCCGTATAATTGCCTGGATAATCCGACAGCAAAGTCGCAGATATCAATCATCTCCTGTACTTCTCCCATGCCTTCCTGCAAGCTCTTGCCCATTTCATAACTTACCAGTTTGCCAAGCGTAGGTTTATATTTTCGTAGTTCATTAGCGATCTGGCGCACGACCTCACCTCTTTTTGGGGCAGGCCATTGCCGCCATTCGAGGAATGCTTCGGAAGCTGTATTGACAACCATTTCATAACTGCGTTTGTCACAAAAACTTACAGAAGCAATTGCCTTTCCATCAACAGGCGAATATGATTTAATCTTTTCTCCGGAGGAAGCATACCATTTTAGGCCTGTTGAAACTCCTTTATTAATCTCACTGATCTTTAATTCCTTCAAAAACTCGAACATGATATTTTTTTTGTAACAAAGGTAAGACGTTTGGATGGGGAATAGTTATTCGATAATTGCGGATTACAGATTGTAGATTATGGATTTTGGATTGGGCCTGCCATGGCCTTTGGATTTCAGATTTTTGTTTTGGGTACTGAGAATTAAGCAAGGATACAAATATGATGAAGCAATGCAGCCTTTTTTGAGTACTGAATTTCCAATGCTACTTTTGTTCAGTAAAACAAAACCAATCCCGGAATAAAGGGTGATTTGGTAGAATTTGAGTAATGCGCCTTCACTGAGAAGAAGATCAATTAGGAAACCATCAATTTAGTTAAAGGAGAAATAGTGGCAGGTCGCCCGGCCTTGAATGATGCTAAAGAGGTGCTCTTCATACCTGATAAATACCAAAATAGGGTGAATGTTCGTTTCTATTGGGATGCATAAAGAATTTTCCCGTATGAATTATTGTGCGTGATGAATTGTAGGGTAAGACACAAGGCGGAATTATTCAGAAGCAGCAAATGAACAATTTACCTTAGATTTACGAAACAAATTCTTGACCCCCAATCCCTATGTTCAAAAAAATATTGCCATTTTTCTGCGTACTTTTAGTCGTGGCCTCCTGCAAAAAAGAAACTGAGACTTTAGATGTGATGCCGGTTTCAGATTATTATCCACTGACGGTAGGTAATCACCTGGACTATAATCTGGATAGTACTTTGTATATAAATTTTGGAAAGAAAGACACAGTAGTACATTACCAGGCAAGGGATATTGTGGATGCTCAGATCACCGACAACCTGGGACGGCCTTCGTTTAGAATCGTACGGTACCTGCGCAAAAATGACGGTGATGCCTGGATTCCATCGGTTACATACATGGTTACACCTGAGGATAACAAGATTGAGTTGATTGAAAACAACCTTCGCTATATAAAACTGGCTGCCCCGGTGGTACAGGATTTTTCATGGAAGGGAAACCGGTATATTGATACCTATAGTACGGACCTCGATCTCAATTATCTTGATGACTGGGATTACATCTATGATAGTGTAGGTATCCCTCTCACGGTCAATAACCTTTCGTTTGATAATACTGTAAAAGTTTTTCAAAGGGATGAATTTCTTGGCCAGGACCCATCAATTCCCGGCACTCAATACGCCGAAAAGAATTTTGCCTATGAGAAGTATGCAAAAGGAGTAGGTCTTATCTACCGGGAATTTCTTCATTGGGAATACCAGGGCGCACAACCCGGGCGAGATGCCTATTATGAAGGGTATGGAATACGCCTGACCATTGCTTCACATCCCTGATTTGATAAACTATGAAACAACTCGGATTCTTTGCTGTTTTGTTTTTGATGGCATGTGCAGGTTATGCTCAAAATGATCAATACATCATCAAACTAAAAGATAAAGCCAACTCACCATTCAGTACCAACAGGCCACAGGAATTTCTTTCGCAACGGGCAATTGACCGAAGGCAGCGACAAAATATTTCAATCGTAGAAAACGATCTCCCGGTGAATCCTGCCTATTTAGATAGTATCAAAAATAGCGGAGTAGTAAAGATTAAGAATGTAAGCAAGTGGCTCAACCAGGTACTAATCGAAACGACTGACCCGTCTGCGTTGAATAAGATCAACGGATTTTCTTTTGTGATGAACACTCAATTGTCAAGAAGGATTGCCAGGCCGGACGTTATTTTCAGAAAAAAATGGAACAATGAGTTCAAAAAAATTGAGACTGTCAAAGAGTTCAAGGGCGTAGCAGGATACAATTATGGATATTCGGAAGGGCAGATAAAAATTCATCATGGAGATTTTTTGCATGACAAAGGGTTTTCCGGGAAGGGAATGCTGATAGCAGTTATCGATGATGGTTTCTATCACTATAAGACGTTGCCCGCGTTTGATAGTCTAAGGGCTGACGGGCGAATCAAAGACATGTACGATTTTGTGGATAATAAAGTTGATATGAATAGTGAAGATGCGCATGGTATGTATTGCCTGAGTCTCATTGCCTCAAATGTGCCCGGACAAATGATCGGTACGGCTCCTCATGCTTCATTCCTTCTTTATCGTTCAGAGAATTATTACTCTGAGTCTTTATCAGAAGAACAAAACTGGATAGCTGCGGCAGAAAGAAGTGATAGTGCCGGTGCGGATGTGATCACTACATCACTGGGCTATTATGATTTTGACAATCCCACTTTCAATCATACCTATCAGGATATGGACGGAAAAACTACGATCATTGCAAGGGGTGCTGATGCGGCTGCCTCCAAAGGAATAATTGTGCTTGCAGCTGCGGGTAATGAAGGGAAAAATACATGGCATTATATTATCACGCCAGGCGATGCCATCAATATCCTTACGGTAGGAGCTGTGGATGTAAACGGTATACCCGGAAGTTTTACCAGCTATGGCCCATCTGCTGATGGCCGTATCAAACCTGATGTGGCATCGGTAGGAGTTTCGGCAGTGGTACAGAGTGCAGGAGGTCCTTTCCTTACTGGAAACGGAACTTCATTCGCAACTCCCAATCTTGCAGGGCTTGTAACCTGTCTGTGGCAGGCATTTCCGGAGTTTACTTCCGCAGAAATAATGGATGTTGTAAAAAAGAGCAGCAGTCAATATACAACACCGGATGACAGGGTAGGGTATGGTATTCCTGATTTTGAAATTGCCTATAATGCTTTACAAAAAATGAGAGTGGAGAGAACGGCAGGCGCTATACTGGGCGATAAAAGAATATTCATCTATCCTAATCCTGCCTCTGCTTTCACTCAAGTGCTTATTCGTCCAGAGACATCTGATGGTGCAGAATTAAGATTGTATGATATAACCGGAAAACTTTGTTATCGCAAGCAGGTGTCATTTTCTGCCGGGCAGGTGAGTATCATCACAATTGAAAGAAATAATCTCCCTGTAGGAACTTATGTTCTACATCTTACTGATGGCAAAAAACAATACACAGCAAAGGTCATTTGGAAATAATAATCCCTTTGCAAAATAGCAGCACACTCGTTGTCTATCGATACTTCAATTACTATCGAAATCCATTAATTATTTTTAAGTAACTCTCTGGTGTCATTATTGACAATTTACTTGGTTTATAGTCCTTTGTATTTCTCGTAACTATTATTTTGATCTCTTTTTGATTTTGTGCAGAGAAATTCTGTAATGCATCTTCAAAATCCCTGAATTCAGAATTCAGAGCATCAATTACTACACTACTATTCATATTTGTAACATCAATAATTACCATTAATTTTTTTAGATTCTGGATTACCTTTTCATGAGAAGACACTTTTCTGAGGAGGTAGTATAGATTACTCATCATAACTGGAGTAACGAATCCATTTATTTTACCTTTTTCGCACAAACTCAGCATCTCTGATGCGGAATCTGAAAATGGCTTTCTGTCAAAAAAGAAATCAAGTATTACATCTGTATCAATAAGGATCTTATCCATTACATGTATTTGTTGGATAAACTTTCTGTAAGTTCTTTTTTGTAGTTGAAGTTCTTAGGAGCCTTAAAAGCACCTCTTAAAGATTTCACAGTCGGTGTTAATTTTTCTCCCGATTTATTTTCATTGTTGTCAACCAATGCTCTGAGGTAATTTTCAATCAGCCCTGATAAACTTCTGTCTTTTGTCCGGGCATACTTCTTTGCTTTTTCTATAATAGATTGATCAATAGTTAATGTGAGCTTTGTATTCATGCTATTTAGTTTCCTTCATAGTAAAGGTATAAAAATATTTTTTTACACGTGCTATTAATTAATAAAACTACACGTATCAAGGAACAAAATTCCTTTTATTGTCAATAAAATTCAGATAAATCCATCCGGGCTAATTTCTCTGCATCAACGCCCCGAATAATGTATCTGCCTGCATTTCATAACCTTTGAAATATTGCTGATCTACTAATTGAAGGCCCGTTTCATTGATTATGGATTGAACATTTGCTTCATTCTCTTCTCTGAACACAGAACAGGAAATGTAAAGCAGGAATCCTTGGGGTTTCAGATGTTTTGTAGCGTTCAACGCGATGGATCGTTGCAGGTCGGCATAAGCATGAATTTGCTCCTCGCGGAAAAATGTAAGTTGCTCTGGTGTACGCGACCAGGTACCGGACCCGCTGCAAGGCACATCTGCCATGATGAAATCAAAAGGCGCTCCGGGAATATTGTCTTCAGGTTTTGAAAGATCAATGATTGCTTCTTGATAATCTTTGATACCTGCCACAGTAAATCTCGACTTCAGGTTATAAAGTATTGATTTTCGTTTGTCACTTACTGTTAGTTCAATATTTTTGAAATAGTCTTTGGCTAGGATAGACTTGCCACCACTTGCCGCGCAACAGTCCCACATTCGGATAGGTTGGTCAATTTGTTCTGCGGCTTTTCTGAAAAACTCTGAAATCCTTTGGGAATTGTAGTCCTGAACCACTGCCTCTTTATTGATCTTCAAAACTTCCTTCAATTGAGTGGCATTGTTTAGCGCAATGCAGTGCTCTGTCAATCTCTTAAAACTAATTTTGTGTTGTTCAAGTTTTCTGACAACAGTCATTTCATGGCCGGGACAAATTCGGATGAAAAGGTCTGGCTGTCTGAGAAAGGATTTGCTGAACGCTTGTTTATTTATTTCATCGCTCAGGAAATTTGCGAAAGGAAATATGTTTGAGGAGTCCAACTTGTCCACAATGCGTTCCAGGCTCCCATTAATATCACTCTCTTCGGATTCATCCTTTTCATGTTCCGTGTGTGTCAGCAAATAACCGAGTTCAATTTTTTCTTTTGTGCTCAATCCATTTGAAACACCTTTTCCCAACCTGAAGTAGCCAAAGCATAGCGCGGCAATTTGTTTTCTATCCTTGCTTCCGTGTTTCTTGTTTGTAGAAAAATATTTTTTTATGAAGGTGGAGAATGGCTCCAGGCCGTGGTATGACCGAATTAACTCTTCAGCAACATCGATGTGCCTATTTCTAATGGAATCTGTCACAGGGGAGTATTGTTGGATGACTTATTCAAAATTCATAGGTTACTTACCCTAATCTATAATTCAAGATTGAATACCGTAGAGTGAAGAACTTGTTCATAACGATCTCACTATTCGGAGTAGAAAGGAACTTGCCCAGTCCCAATTCCACTTGTAATTAGATTGCTTCGCTTTGCTCGCAATGACCTGCGTTCGGTACAGACACAAGCACTTCCTGATTAAACGACAACAATTAATAATCCATAATTCAAACCTGGTGCATCACAACTCCAGCAACGTCTTCACCGGATCCTTCCCGAATAGTAACTGTTCCGGATTCTCCAGCATTTGTTTAACTCTTACCAAAAAGCTTACTGATTCACGGCCATCGATGACTCTGTGGTCATAGCTCAATGCCACATACATCATAGGCCTGATCACCACTTTGCCATCTTCAGCCACCGGGCGTTCAACAATATTGTGCATACCGAGAATTGCACTCTGAGGTATATTCAGTATAGGTGTGCTTAATAGTGAACCAAATACACCACCATTGGTGATGGTGAATGTTCCTCCCGTCATTTCTTCGATGGTGAGTTTGCTGTCTCTTGCTTTGGTAGCGAGGTCCACCACTGCTTTCTCTATCTCAGCCATGCTCAGGCTTTCAGCATTCCTGATTACCGGTACCACCAATCCTTTGGGAGATGAAACGGCTATTGATATATCTACGTAGTCTTGATAAACGAGGCTGTCGCCATCGAGGCGGGCATTGACCGCCGGCCATTCCTGCAAAGCAAAGCAGCATGCCTTAGTGAAGAAACTCATGAAGCCGAGTCCGACATTGTGTGTCTTTTTAAATACTTCTTTATACTTGCTGCGCAATTGCATGATAGGATACATGTTCACTTCATTGAATGTAGTGAGCATAGCCGTTCCATTCTTTGCCTCTACGAGTCGACGACTGATGGTTCTTCTCAGTGGTGACATTTTCTTTGTTTCTTCATTCCTGCTGAACAAAGTGGTTTCTGGAGACCTACCCGGATTTTCAAGTATGCTTAGTACATCATTCCGTGTCAATTTTCCGTGAGAACCTGAACCTGTAGCCTTGGAGACATCTACTTTTTTGTCGGCTATGATGGCAGCAGCAAGAGGAGTGGCATTCGGTTTCTCAGCCTCTTTTGCCGGTGCTGCTTTCTTTTCTTCTGTTGCTGGTTCCTTTTTCTCTTCAGCTATTACCTTTTCAGGTGCAGCTGCTTTCTTCTCTGCAACGGGTGCTGCCTTTTCTTCTTTTTTACCTTCGGGTTTTGTCGCTGTGTCATCGATCTCTGCTACCACTTGACCGATTTCAAGCGTGTCATCCACTTGTGCCTTGGTATGAAGGATACCGGCTTGCTCTGCATTGATTTCGAAGGTGGCTTTTTCACTTTCCAATTCTGCGATCACTTCATCCCGGTCTACCCATTCTCCATCCTTCTTGATCCATTTTGTGAGCGTTACTTCGTTGATGCTTTCTCCTACGGTTGGTACTTTGATTTCTACAGCCATTGAATATTGTTTGATTTATTTCCTGATAAGTAAAAATATGTTTCTTCTTCCTTAATAATTATATACTGAAAGCAGTGCTCAATATTTCTTCCTGTTCTTCTTTATGTACTTTAGAATATCCGGTAGCAGTAGCGGCGCTCGCCGGCCTGCCAATGATACCAAAGTTCAAACTTGTGAGGTTCATCCGTAAAAATGATGCAGCGCCCATATTCAGAGGCTCTTCCTGTACCCAATACCAGATACCTTTCTTGTACTTCTTGTACAAGTCCTGGAGATGATTTTCAGGTATGGGGTATATCTGTTCCATCCTGACGATGGCCGTATCATCCTTCCCTTCTTTATCTTTTCTTTCTTTCAGATCATAATACACTTTTCCACTGCAGAAAAGTACACGTGTTATTTTTTCCGGGTCAGCCTCTGTATCGTCAATTACTTCCTTGAATCCACCTGTTGTAAACTCATCAATCGAACAATAGGTAGCGTGAAGCCTCAAATTCGCTTTTGGAGCAAAGTTGATCAGCGGTTTGCGGAATGGCCATGCCAGTTGACGGCGTAGGCAATGGAAGAAGTTGGCAGCCGTTGTAACATTGGTGATTACAATATTCAATTCAGCGCACATCTGTAAGAAACGCTCCATGCGGGCACTGCTGTGTTCCGGGCCTTGTCCTTCATAACCATGCGGCAACAATACTACCAGTCCGTTCATCCTCCTCCACTTTTGTTCGGCGCAGGAAATGAATTGATCAGTAATCGTTTGGGCGCCGTTGGCAAAATCTCCAAATTGTGCTTCCCAAATTACCAATGCATTTGGATTCGCCATTGCATATCCATATTCAAAGCCAAGCACTGCATACTCGCTCAATAGAGAATTCCAGATGCGCAGCTTACCCTGGTTGCCACCTATATTGCTGAGCCGGTTATAAGTCTGATCAGTCTTCTCATCGCGCAGCACTGCATGGCGATGGCTGAAGGTGCCTCTGCGTACATCTTGTCCGCTCATTCGTACATCCTTTCCCTCATTGATGATACTTGCATAAGCCAATAGTTCGGCTGTAGCCCAGTCAAATTTCCTTTCTTCAGCAAAAAGTTTTTCTTTTTCCTGGAGTATCTTCTTGATTTTTTTTAATGGAGTAAATCCTTCCGGAATGTGCATGATGGCATCAAACAATAGTTTGATTTCATCTTCAGGGATCGCTGTAACCGGTGAGGAATGAAAATCCTGTGGTGTGGCTTTTCTCAGGCTTTGCCACCATAACTCAGGAGTCTGATAGGTGTAGGGGAGTGGGTTTTGTTTTAATTCATCCAAGCGTGCCTGCAGGTCATCCCAATATTTTTTCTCCATTTCTTTTGCAAGCTCTGTTGTGTCATCTCCTTCGGTTTCTTTTAGAAACTTCACATACATTTCCCTCGGGTTGGGATGGTTGTCGATAAGTTCATACAAGCCGGGTTGAGTAAATTTAGGATCATCTCCTTCATTGTGCCCATGCTTGCGGTAGCAAACCATATCGATAAAGATATCTGAATTGAATTCCTGGCGATAGCGAGTAGCAATCTCTGCTACTTTCACTACGGCTTCTGCATCATCACCATTTACGTGGAACACAGGAGCCTGTATAGAAGAAGCAATGGAAGTGCAATAATCGGAAGTACGTGCGTCGTCAAAATCTGTTGTAAATCCTACCTGGTTATTGATCACAAAATGTAAGGTACCTCCTGTATAAAAACCTTGCAATCCACTCATCTGGATGACTTCGTAGATGATACCCTGCCCGGCTATTGATGAGTCGCCATGAATTAAAATCGGTAATATTTTTTCGTAATTACTATTATAGATCACATCAGCCTTGCTCCTTGCGAAACCGAGAACCACAGGATCCACTGCTTCCAGGTGAGACGGGTTGGGTGCCAATTTCAGGTGAATGGCCTGGCCATCCGGAGTGATCACTTCGCTGCTATATCCCATGTGATATTTTACATCACCGCTTCCCATCGTGCTGTCCACCTTGGCAGTGCCTTCAAATTCAGTAAATATCTGTTCGTAAGTCTTGCCAAGGATGTTGGCAAGAATATTTAAACGTCCTCTGTGTGCCATACCTATGGCTACTTCCTGCACACCATTGTTGGCAGCAAGTGTGATGATGGCGTCTAATGCAGCAATCGTTCCTTCGCCACCTTCCAGTGAAAATCGTTTCTGGCCAATGAATTTTGTTTGCAGGAATTTTTCAAACATCACACCCTCGTTCAGTTTCTGCAGAATGCGTTTTTCCTGTTCGATGGAAACCGTTTTCATCATGGTTTTCTCCGCCGCATTGATGATCCAATCGATTTTCCTGGGGTCGTTGATAGAACTGAATTCTATACCGGTTGATCCTGCATAACACTTTTTGAGATGCTCAATGATCTTAGAAAGTTTGGTAGATGGCATTCCGGCCAGAGGGCCGGCCTGGAAGTCTTGCTCCAGGTCACTTTCTGTAAGACCAAAATTTTCAAGTTCTAACCGGGCATGACGATCTTTCCTTTCACGAATGGGATTGGTTTTTGCAATCAGGTGCCCCTTCTTCCGGTATGCCTGTATCAATTGGTACACTGCAAACTCTTTGGAAATAGCGCCAGGGGCTATGGCCTTCCCTTCCACTGCGGGTTCTTTGCCGTTGGATGAAACAGCAAAATCGTATCCTTCGAAAAACTTACGGAGTTCCTGATCAACGCTTTCAGGGTTTTTCTTAAAATCGACATATAAATTCTCAATGTAGGAAGGATGGGATGCGGTGATAAACGAAAAGTCTTTCATAATCGATGGGGCAGGCCCTTTATGTCAGTAAAATTTCTGCAAATATCGTTTCTTTTTTGCAAGATATTTTTAAATAAAAGATAAGTTGCTCTAATAATTCTATTCTGTTCCCTATATAGGACTTTGGTAGAAGAATATTCTGGGAACTTAATAGAAAAGAGCAATCGATTGAGGACGGAAATTAGTTGGATAATTTCATATTGGGGTAGGAAACATGTAACGATTTTCTTTAGGACATGCAGGATTCGTTCCATGTTTTGACAAAGAGTAGAAGCCGGAATTGGTTTCATGTGTTACATTCAAAATTTTTGTTTGGAAGTAACCTACCGGCCAGGTTTTAGATTTTCAAATCTATTTCGCAATGATCCCTGATTAGAAAATCCAGCAGAAGGAAATTTGATAAAGAAATTTAAAATCATATCAATATTGTCTTCTATTCAATTATATCCTTATCTTCGCACCCCAAAAAAAGAGAATTCATGGCAAA
>JBDHYH010000052.1:0-26084 GCA_039811325.1 Chitinophagaceae bacterium
GAGTTTTGACAGGATTGCTTTGTCCGTCTTGCTATCAATAACTGCTGCACGGTTACCGCCTCTCTTATCTTCCAATAATTTTTTGAGGCCTCCCTTTTGATAGCGGCTCCGCCAGTTTTGAATGCTATTGTGATTGACGCCTAAGGCGTCCGCGAGTGCATATTTACCGGAAGCTTTTCCCAGTTTGCTCAGAATGAGCATTTGTACTCTTATCTTCAAATGTGGAGCGGCTTGCTTATGAAGCTGTTTTAGCTCTGTTAGATTTTCTTTGATCTCTATTGGTTTTGCTGGTCTTGCCATAGTGTGTGCAAGATATAATACTTTAGACTAATTTCAAAATCTAATTGGTATTATTTTTCTAATGTTTTTACATCAGCCAAAAGCTGGTTGCTGTCTCTGTATCCCAAAATCCGTTTTACAACTTTTCCTTTTGAATCTATAATAAGCATCAGGGGATGTGCCTGCACTTTGTATTTCTTTGCAAGGGCAATGCCTTCTCCTTTTTCGGCGTCAATAGAAATATTGACAAACTTCTTGTTAAGCACTTCACCAACTTTTGGGGAAGTAAAAGTATTTTTCATCAGCATTTTGCAGGGCGCACACCAGGTAGCATACACATTCATGAAGATCAGTTTATGTTGCTGCTCCGATTCCTTGAGTGTGTGGTTGAAGGTTATGTTTTCGAAATGGATTCCATTGTCGGCTGTCTCAATATTACCAGGCTTTCCTGCCCAAAGAAGGGAACTGAATATGGTAGCTACGGTAATTGAAAAAAAACTAATCTTTTTCATTCTAAATATCATTTAAGCAGACCTCCGGATCAGAGGCGTGCACTTGTTAGCAACTACAAAGTTAGAATGAACACAATCTCTCTGTTTACTAATTTAGAAAAGAAACAGGCATTAACCGTGTTATCATGTTAAATATAACATTGCTGGCCGTGGTACCTCCTGGTACCGCCTCATAAATCCGCTATTGTGAGTAAAACGAAGCAATCTCGCAGGTGAATCATAAGCCGATGGCCTGCCTTGTTGAACAGGCAGGCTTCTTAGCTCTTCTTATTGAAAAAACCTCTGCGGCCTTTTGAGACATTCCCGAAGCCAGGGAGTGGGTTGATTTAATGAGTAACGAGGTACCGTACAAAACTAAAGTTGTGGCCTTTTTTGAAAGGCGTTTTTCCCTTCAGTGTTAATTCATAATTGTGCGCACGGATTGCTTCATAAATGTTTTCATTATTCACGAAAGAGAAATAACTGTCTATTGGCATGAATACAGCGAGTTGTTCTTCAATGCCTGTGACGAATCGATAGCCCGGTCGAAATTCAATGCCTTGTATTCTTCCTGATATCTCTGTTTTACTTTTCTTAATTAGAAACCCGGAATGAACAAAAACCATACACCGGAGTTGATCACTATGATTGTAATAATGACCGGGTGTATGAATATTGAAGACTTCCGGAAACCAAATACTCACTCTTACAGGAGAATTGTCTGTGGATGGATAGCAGGATATGATCCAGTATTTGTTTTCATTTTCGATAGGAGAAGGAATGAAATTCGAAATGTAGTGTTTACAAATAGCAGCAATCTTGTCAATTGTGCCCAACTTCAACAATTTTTCCAGTTTCTTTATTTTCTTTTCATCTTCATCAAATGGCTTCCATGGCTTACTGCTGAACCCAAACTGGTAAGGAATAAACTGTTTCATTATCTTGGCGAAGCTATCCGTTTTTTCACTTCAGTCCGGAATTGTGATAAATCAAATTGGTACCCCGGTACTTGCATCAAGCCACAACCTGGTCTTAGATAAAAATAAAAGCCCGGCCTGCCTTGACAGCGCCGGACAAGTTATCAACAAGCAAACAAAAACTATTTTACTTTCTTGAACATGATGATATATCCGCAGAGTTCTTTTTTCTTCTTAATATTCGTTACCTGCACTGGTTTTATTACGTGATACGTTGTTTGCTTGGGGATGTAGGGATACATGATCACATTGTTTTCAATTCCATTCTTTTGGTAAGCTACCTGTTTCTCGCTCCAGTCATACATTCGCACTTCATAAAGTTTGCTATCCTTATCACCAATAAATGCGAATTGGTACCAGGTACCTGCTGTGAGCGGGACTACGATGGGCATTTCGTACTGGCTCTGCATGGTCATCGTGGCTTCCTTTACTACAATGAATCCTTTCTGAGACAAGTCTGCTTTCAGGCTGTCGGCCTGGCGCTTCAAAGTACTATCATAGCAGGGCTTTTGGGCAATCCTGTCCTGTGCATGAAGAACTGATGCAACGCAAAGAAATATTAAAGCAGAGAGCAAACATTTTTGCAATTGATTTTTCATAGCTTTTTTGGGAAAGATTCGGGTCAATTTAGAAACGTGACAGAAAATAAGAAATTGCCATGCACATATTAAATATTTATTCACAAAAGGGTATATCGTAAGGTTTATTTCAGACATACTTATTGCAAAAAAAACTTGAATGTCCTTTTCCTTACTTCTTATGAATATAAATTCCGTTTGCCTGTGCCGTGGGTGTTATGGTGAGATCGTTAATGCACACATGTGCCGGAAGTGAAGTACAATAGACAATAACATTGGCTATGTCATCTCCGGTGAGCGGTTCGAAGCCGTTGTAGGTTGCTGCTGCTTTTTCTTCATCTCCTTTGAAACGAACAATTGAGAATTCTGTATCGACAGCTCCCGGTTTTATATTGGTCACCTTAATATTATGTTCCAGCAGATCTATGCGCATTCCTTCTGAAATAGCCTGTACCGCTGTTTTTGTAGCGCAATAGATATTACCGTTTTCATAGACCTGTTCGCCTGCGATAGAACCGATGTTGATGATGTGCCCCGCATTGTTTTTTACCATGATGGGTACAACTGCTTTGGATACATACAGCAGGCCTGTAATGTTGGTTTCGATCATCGTTTCCCAATCATGCAAATGAGCTTCGTCAAAGTGTTCTTTGCCCAGCGCTAATCCTGCATTATTGATCAGTACATCAATATTTTTCCATTCAGCCGGCAAGTTGTGAATGGCATCAAAAACATTTTCTTTTTGGCGTACATCAAAAGGAAGGATATGCACTTCCGTTTTGAACAGTTGAACAATTTCCATTTGCAATGCTTCCAGAAGATTTTCCCTGCGGCCATTGATGATGATGCGGTCATTATTTTTTGCAAATGCAATAGCACACGATCTTCCGATGCCAGAGGTAGCGCCTGTTATGAGTATTGTTCTATTCATGGTAGAAGAAATTTAGTTTTGATCAAAGCAGGGTTCGAGTTCTGCCGGTGATGAAACGGTGATGAGCCTGTCCACGATTCTGTGGTACAGAAAATTTTCCGATTCTATTCTTTCGAGGAAGGCAATAAGATGGTCATAGAATCCATTTGAGTTTACCACAAATATTTTCTTGTCGTGTATATTCAATTGATTCCACGTGAGCATCTCAAAGAATTCGTCCATGGTGCCATAGCCTCCGGGTAATATCAGCGCGGCATCGCAACGATCGTAAAGTATTTTTTTTCGGGTATGCATATCTGCCACTTCTACCATCTCTGTCAGTCCATTGTGCGAATGCTCTATCCCCGCAAGAATTTTGGGCATGATACCGACCACCTTGCCATTCTTTTCCAGCACAGCATTTGCGATTGCTCCCATGAGTCCTTTATTGCCTCCGCCGTATATGAGCGTGATGTTTTTTTGTGCAAGTAAATGGCCAAGCGAGACAGCATGTTCACAATACAGCGGGCTATTGCCATTCTTCGAGCCGCAAAAAACCGTCAGGTTCTTAATTTTCATCTTTATATTTACCCTTAAAAAGTTTAAGGGTTAAAAGTAATAACTCTCTATTAAATCATCCTTTATCTTTTATCTTATGTCTCCAACGGTACTGCTTACTTTTATCATCGGATATTTTTTGATGCTGATAGTGGTTTCTTACCTCACATCCAGGAAGTCGTCCGATAATGAGACTTTCTTTATTGCCAACCGCTCATCGAAATGGTACCTGGTAGCATTCGGCATGATCGGAACAGCATTGAGTGGTGTTACTTTCATCTCCGTTCCGGGCGAGGTGGGCAATGCAGCGGGATCTCAGTTTCGCTATTTTCAATTTGTTTTAGGTAATGCAGTCGGGTATTTTATTGTCGCCTTCATTTTGCTTCCGCTCTATTACCGGATGCATCTTATTTCTATTTATGAAGTAATCAAGAGGACGCTGGGCAATGTAAGCCACAAGACTGCCGCAGCCATTTTCCTCGTGTCGCGCACCATTGGTTCCGCATTTCGTTTATATCTTGTAGCTATCGTATTACAGCGGTTTATCTTTGATGAGATGGGGGTGCCCTTTTGGCTTACGATTGTGATTTGCCTGGTGTTGATATGGGGTTATACTTTTAAAGGAGGGCTGAAAACGATTATTATCACAGATACGCTCCAGACTGTTTTTCTTGTGGCATCCGTATTTCTATCTATCTATTTTATCATGAGCAGCCTCAATATGAATATTAGCGAAGCATTTGATTCCATCAAGAACAGCCATTATTCGAAAATATTTTTTACGGATGATTTTGTTACTAATAAGTTTCATTTCAGTAAACAATTTATCGGCGGCATTTTTGTAACGATAGGAATGTTTGGACTCGACCAGGACCTGATGCAGAAAAATCTGAGCTGTAAAAACCTGAAAGAGGCACAGAAGAATATGCTCAGCTTTACGACCATCTTTGTGATCATCAATTTATTTTTTCTCAGTGTCGGCGCCTTACTTTACATCTATGCTTCCAGGGAAGGAATTGCTGTTCCGTTAGATCATGCTACTAACCTGCCAAGGACCGATTATCTTTTTCCGGAGATTGCACTAAATCATTTCAAAGGCCTTCCTGCAGTTGTGTTCATGCTCGGCCTTACAGCAGCTACATTTGCTACCACTGATTCAGGACTTACATCATTGACCACATCTTTCTGTGTGGACTTCCTGAATTTTGGAAATAAAAAGCAAAGTGAGAAGGCACTGGTGCGAACCCGAACGATCGTGCACGTATTCTTCTCTTTGTTGATATTGGTAGTGATCCTTCTGTTTAATGCGATCAATAATGCAGCAGTGGTAACGGCAATTTTTAAAGTGGCCACTTACACCTATGGCCCATTGATCGGGTTATTTGCATTTGTATTGTATGCTAAGGGGCGCTATGCCTTTGATAAGATGACACCCATTATTTGTATAGTAGCGCCGTTGATTACTTACTTTATTGACACCTATTCGAAGCAGCTATTTTTTGGATACGTATTTGCAGAAGAACTGATTATTGTAAACGGCTTGCTTACATTCATAGGGTTAATATTATTTTCCAAAAAGCAAACGAACAATCCTCAAGAAATTTCAAATGCAATTTCTTAATATAAATGCAGAACAATATGTGAAGCAATTCAGTGAACCTGTGGATGTATTGTTGCAGGAAGTAGAACTATATACTGTCACCAATCGGGGTGCACACATCACCATGCTCAGCGGGCCTGTGCAGGGAAGAATTTTAGAGAGTATCAGCAGAATGAAACGGCCCCTGAACATTCTCGAAATCGGCACTTTCACAGGGTACAGCGCTTTGTGCCTTTCCAAAGGGTTAGCACCGCAAGGCAGGCTGCACACCATCGAATTAAGAGATGCTGATGCTGATGTGGCTGAGAAATTTTTTGCAAAGTCTTTACATGCCGGGCAGATAATTTTGCACAGGGGTAATGCGTTAGACATCATTCCCACCTTAGGAAAGAAGTGGGATTTGGTTTTTATAGATGCGGATAAAGTGAATTATATTCACTATTACGAGTTAACTTTACCGCTTCTGAATGATGGGGGGGTGATACTTGCCGATAATGTGTTGTTTCATGGTGAAGTGCTGGAAGACCCAATCAAAGGCAAAAATGCCGTAGCCATACATGCTTTCAACCAGCATGTGGCGGCAGACGAAAGAGTGCAGCAGGTGCTGCTGACGGTGAGAGACGGATTGATGATAATAATGAAAAAATAATCTTTTAATAGCCCTCATGGCCAAGTTGCTTTTATTTCTTGTTTGCCTGATCTCTTCGTTAAAAGGAGTGTGCCAGCGCATGACTCCACAGGATTATATCGACAAGTATAAAGATCTTGCCGTCTCAGAGATGAAACGCTCCGGGGTACCTGCCGCCATCACTTTAGCCCAGGGAATTCTGGAAACAGAATCCGGCAACAGCGATCTTTTGAAACGTTCCAACAATCATTTCGGTATTAAATGCAAGAGTAACTGGACAGGCCCTACTGTCAGCCACGATGACGATGAGCAGGGGGAATGTTTCAGGGCTTATGATAATGCAGAAGCCTCCTACAGGGATCATTCAGATTTTCTTCGCAACAGTGACAGGTATGCGTTTTTGTTTGACCTTGCACCTACCGATTACAAAGGCTGGGCTTACGGATTGAAGAAAGCCGGCTATGCCACTAATATCAAATATGCTAATACGCTGATCAATTATATTGAACAGTATAGCCTCGAGCAGTACACCCTGGCCGGTATGCTGCGCGGGCTGCAGGGTGATGAATATAAAATAGCCCAGGGTGATGTAGCGCCCGAAAGGACACAACCTGAAACATCGGCTGCAGCACCATTCAATAGCTGGGTCATCTTCACGTTGAATCATACGAAGGCTATCAATGCCGATGGCGGTACTTCGTTACTTGCCATCGCTGACAAATTTCATTTGCGTCTTTCAAAATTATTAGAATACAATGATCTTGAATCAGATGGAATTCTGCAAAAAGCCCAGATTATTTTCCTGGAGAAGAAACCAATTTCCGGAGAGCAACCTTCTGTTACTATTAAAACCCAGAAATCAGCTTACCTGGTATCCCAGGAAAACGGAATTCAGTTGATATCGCTTTGCACATACAACAACCTGGAAAGATCTGCCAACATTGCCGCTGGCACTACCGTATATCTGCAACCTAAGGCCAATGCTCAAGTGTTGCAAAAAATTAATGAACCTACAGTTTACCATGTAGTAGCTCCGAAAGAAGGCCTCTATAGTATTTCAAAAAAATATGGTGTAACTGTTGATGAGATCAGGGAATGGAATAGCCTTCCAAATAATAATTTACAACCAGGACAAAAACTACTGATACATCCATGAGTGATATCATCAAGGTGCATGACAAGGAATTTGTACCCTATATCAGTGCACAGGAAATCGATGAACAAATACAGCGCATCGCACAGGAGCTCAAAAGAGATTATGAATACAGGAAACCTCTTTTCATATCCATACTGAATGGTTCCTTCATGTTTGCTTCCGAACTGTTTAAGAAATTGGATATTGAAGCAGAGATTTGTTTCATCAAGCTTGCGAGTTACAAAGGCACCAAGTCCACAGGAAAAGTAATCACTGCGATTGGCCTCGATGAAGAGTTGTACAACAGAGATGTGGTGATCCTGGAAGATATAGTAGATACCGGCAAAACATTGAATGAATTTTTGCCGCAACTCGGTCACCATCATCCTTCTTCATTGAGGATAGCGGCCTTGCTGCTGAAACCGGATGCATTGGTACATGATATTAAAGTGGATTATTCCGGTTTTTCGATTCCCAACAAATTTGTATTAGGATTTGGACTCGATTATGACGGGCTTGGTAGAAACATTCCATCGATTTATCAATTGGTGGAATGAGGATATTGACACGCCAGCAATAGAAATGGCCAAAGGAATATTTATCTGTTCAGAACTAATTTTAAATTCTATCCCCATCACGTACCAAATCCCATCCGCTCCGGCAAACAAACCTTACCTCCCCACTGCGGGGAAATCTTAAATCTTAAATTCCAATCAACCTTAAACTTTCGGAATGAAACTATTTACTAAATTATTTTTCGGCATCATTATCGTACTCTTGTTTTGTCAATGCAAATCAAAGCCGATGAACTATTACATGATTGTAGGCACTTACACCAATACGGGCAGTAAGGGTATCTATGTTTATGATTTTAATACAAGGGGAGGTAAGGCAGAACTGTTGAAAACGAACAGCGATACAAAAAACCCATCCTACCTGTGGGTATCTAACGGCAATGTATATGCGGTAAGTGAAACCAATGGCGCTACGCCGGGAAGCGTCAGCGCTTATAGCATTGATAGAACGAACGGAGCGCTTCACCTGCTGAATAATTTTCCAACCGGCGGTGATGATCCTTGTTATGTACAGGCAGATGCATCAGGAAAATTTATAGCAGTAGCCAATTACTCAGGTGGTAGTGTTGCAGTATTTCCAACAGATGAAAAAGGAGCACTTGTGAACAATAAACAGTTAATTCAACACGAGGGTGGGAGTGTGGATACTGCACGCCAGCAGGGACCACATGTACACGAATCCGTTTTCTCTCCCGATCAGAAATTTTTGTTGACACCTGATTTGGGAAAAGACCAGGTAATGGTGTATGCATTTGATAAATCAAGAGAGCAACCACTATCCCTACACTCAACTATTCAGTGTGAGCCCGGTAGTGGCCCCCGGCACATTGCTTTTCATCCTGCAAAAAAATATGCTTACCTGATTCACGAGCTGCAGCCGTTTGTTTCGGTATATTCTTTTGAAGGCGGAGAATTTAAGGAAATTCAGAAGGTAAACGTTTTTCCTGAAGGTTTCGCCGGGAATAAAGATGGCGCTGAAGTATTGGTATCGCCCGATGGAAAATTTCTTTACACTTCACAGAGAGCCGATCAAAATACGATTGCCATTTTTCAGATTGATGAGACTACAGGCAAAATCACACTCAAAAAATTTCAGCCGGTGTTGGGCAAGGGGCCTCGCTACTTCAGGATCGATCCGTCAGGTAAATTTTTATTGGTCGCTAATCAGCAGTCTGATAATATCACCATATTCGATATTGATAAGAATACAGGACTGTTGAATGCTTCCGGGAATATCAATGTTCCTATACCGGTGTGCATTCAGTTTGCTGAAAAATGAGCAAGGCAATCGGTGCCATGATTGCAAACCTGACAGGATCTGCCAAAATAAAAAAGCCGGCATTTTACGCCGGCTCTTTAATTCATTTAATCCTGGGGTTTTCGGTTTTTCAGGCTTAAATTCTCATTCTCTTGGTTTTCATGGGCATGAATACTTTCAAAGAATAGTTTCATGTTTGGATTTAAAAACGGTCTTCAACAGGATCTGGTCTTTCTTGGATTTTAAAACCAGGTTTTGGGTTCTAACGGATTTGGTTCTTTTAGTCTTTCAGTGGATTTGGATTTACATCAACCGGTATGGATTAGATAACGATTGAGTGTACAAAGATATAGTTCTCCCGAGGGAGGACAAGAGCAATTCTAACCAATTTGTAAAATATGTTTTTACCTGCGGTGTCGTAATTTTACGACTGCATTCAGTCGTATTTGTCCTACTATTTATTCAATTTTCGTGTATGCGATCTGTTCGTATTGTCATTAAAGGAAAAGTTCATGGAGTTTTTTTTCGTGCTACTGCCAAACGTGTTGCTGATGAACTCAACATTTGTGGTTGGGTAAGGAATACAATGAATGATGTAGAAATCAAGGCTACCGGGAAGGATGAAGATATCTCCGGGTTTATTGTGTGGTGCCACAGAGGGCCTGATAAAGCAAGAGTGGATGATGTATCAGTTACTGAGATCGTTCCGGAAGATTTTGTGGGGTTCACAGTTATTAGGTTGTAAGATTTTACATTCTGTTGAGGTTAAGTTAAAAACCGGAGACCGGCATGATTCAATGCCTCAATGGTTATCGTTGCGAGTGAGTATTCGGTAGTTTTGCAACCTCCTGATAATCTGCAAACGAACCGATGATGAAATTTTTGACGAGCGTAATTTTTATTTTGTTTTACTTTTCTGTGAATGCACAGCTTGACCGTGAGCCTATTCCTACACCGGAAGTGAATAGTGTTCAATTTCCGGTTGGAAATACCATACTGGGAAAAGTGCTGGAACTGGGAACTAATAAACCCATTGAGGCGGCATCGGTACAATTGTTTGCTATCACACGCAATTCAAATGGTATTTCATCAGATTCGCTGGTTGATATTTTGGTGACAAGGCCTAATGGAGATTTTTCATTCGGTAAAGTACCCCAATATGACTCTTTAAAAGTGGTAGTCTCTTCAGTCGGCCACTCCCAGGCTACCTATTACATTCCACTCGGTAGCAAGGGCGGTCAACAGCATATTCGTTATGATGTTGGAAATATTATCATGCCACGCGAAACGCAAAAACTGGAAGGTATTGTCATTACTGCCAATGCTCCTGCGATGAAATTAGGCATTGACAAAAAGATTTTTGATGTAGGCCAGAGCCTTACTGCCAAAGGAGGAACCGCCGTGGATGTGATGAAAACGATTCCTTCTCTTTCTGTTGACCTCGATGGTAATGTAGAATTCAGAAATGGAAGCCCTACCATTTATGTGGATGGAAGGCCCACCATACTTACTTTAGATCAGATACCTTCAGATAATATTGACAGAGTAGAACTCGTTAGCAACCCATCTGCGAAATATGATGCAAGCAGCAGCGGCGGCATCATCAATATTATTTTGAAAAAAGATAAACGGCGCGGATTCAACGGCCTCGTATCCCTCACCGGTGGTACTCCTCAGGTTTTTCGTTCTAACGTAAACCTGAACCTTAGACAGGGAAAGATTAATTTCTTCGTGAGCGGTGGATACAATACTTCGGGTGGATCTTCAAAAAGCAACAGCGATCGTACCAACAAAGAGGATGGCATTACCAAAGATTATTTTTCTCAAAAGGCAGTGAATGACCGGGGCAGGGAGTTCAAATCAATTCGCGGCGGCCTGGATTACTTTATTGACAACAGGAATACACTGTCCTTCTCACAGGGATATACCCAGGGAGATTTCTCGAATAATCAAAACCAGGACCAGGATTATTTTGATATCAATAAAAACCTGACTCAATACGGTAAAAGAAGTTCTATCAGTGCATTTCAATTCAGGCGCAATACCAGCCAGATGAATTTTACACATAAATTCCCGCGTGATGGAGAAGAACTGAATGCCGGGCTGAATGTGAATTATGGAGGTGTCAAAGACAATACAAAAATCGTCAATTCCTATTTCAAACCGGATGGTACATCCAATGGTAGTGACCAACTGGTAAGAAACCAGGGCTCTAATAATAATACCCAATGGACAGCAAATGTGGACTTTACCAATCCCATCAGTGAGAACAAGAAGATTGAAACAGGTGTGAGAGCTTACATTAACAACTATGAAAGCCTCTTTAATACATTTGGATTTGATAACGGTTCTGAGATCAAATTGCCTTTGAGCAATCATTATAAATATACGGAACAGGTACACGCAGCCTACTTTACGTTTACCAATCAGATAGGAAACTTTGGTTACCAATTGGGATTGCGTGGTGAATATTCCAAATTTGATGGTACACTGATTGATAGCGCACAGCATTTCGGTTATACATACCCGTCAGCTATCAAGAATATCTGGGACGCACTTTTTCCGAGCATATTCCTTTCCCAAAAGATCAGAGAAAAAGAAGAGTTGCAGGTGAACTACAGTCGCAGAGTGCGCCGGCCTGACTTCTGGCAGTTGAATCCGTTCATTGATATCAATGATCCGCAGAATATTCAACAGGGTAATCCTGCTTTGAGACCGGAATTTAGAAATTCTTATGAATTGAACTACAGCCTGAATTATGGTAAGAACAGCAACTTTCTTGCCTCATTGTATTACCGCAATACACAAGGTGATATTACACGATACAGTGATACCCTTACTGCTGATCAGTATGAGAAACTCAATAATGCAGCCGTAGATCCAAATGCGATCCTGAATACATTTATTAATGCCAATAGTAATAACAGTTTAGGGTTGGAATTGACTTTGCAACAAAAATTTTCTCCTGTATTTGACATTACCCCATCTGTCAGTATGTCCTACCGCAAGGTGAATGCTGAAGTGAAAGATCTTGATCTCAGTAATGAGGGATTTGACTGGCAGGCTAAAATGCAAGTGAACTATAAGGTCAAAACAGACAACGAATCATCTGTGTTCAACAATTTTTCCTTCCAGATGGACGGACGGTATCGCTCTCCACGAGTGATTCCTCAGGGCAAACAATTGGAAGAATATACAATTGACATGGCGTTGAGAAAAGACTTGTTTAAGAATCAAAGAGGCTCTATTGTGTTCAACGTGAATGACCTGCTGAACACAAATAAGAATGGTACTATCTATGACACGCCATCCTTCTACCAGGAGAGCTACAGCCGTTGGCGTATCCGTACTTTCCGTCTCACTTTCACCTATAAATTTGGGGATGCTAATTTCCAAATGTTTAAGAAGAATAACAGAGGAGGAGGTGGAGGAGATGATTTTGATTCCTGAAAATGAAATTTCGGAATTATGTGAATGTTGATTCTGATGTGTGGCATCTCATCCTGCAATAATTGAATTGAATAATGATGTTTATTCCGTTAGGGCTCCTTGCCTATGGCCATGAGAATCAAAACGAATAAATACGAACCGGCAATAACAGTAATGAAACAAAAAAATGGCAGACCGTACAGTCTGCCATTTTATTCATTTTCAGAAATTATCCTACAAGTTCAACGCATTATTCATGCTCCTCACTGCATCAGCACTCTTTGCAAAAGCCTCCTTTTCTTCTTTGTTCAGATTCAGTTGATGTATTCTCTCCCAACCATTTTTTCCCAGCACTACAGGCACACCCATGCAAATGTCCTTTTGGCCGTACTCACCATCGAGATACACACTGCATGCAATCATCTTTTTCTCGTCCCTGATCACCGCTTCAGCTACTGCAGCCCCCGCTGCACCCGGTGCATACCAGGCACTGGTGCCAATGAGTTTGGTGAGCGTAGCGCCACCCACCATGGTATCTGCAGCAACTTTCTTCAGTGATGCATCATCAAGAATTTCGCTCACGGGTATGCTGTTGTATGTTGCCAGTCTTGTAAGCGGAATCATAGTTGTATCACCGTGTCCGCCGATTACATCCGCATTCAGTTCGTGAGTAGAGCAACCAATCGCTTGTGAGA
Source organism: Chitinophagaceae bacterium (assembly GCA_039811325.1). GTDB lineage: Bacteria > Bacteroidota > Bacteroidia > Chitinophagales > Chitinophagaceae > Ginsengibacter. Next base: position 13,114 of record JBDHYH010000052.1, read on the forward strand.
GGTAATACCTGAACCTGCTGCTGTCCAGTGCTCCGCCCATTCCGATGATCTGATGTTTGGGCACACCTGAAGTTTTCAGTGCTAAATAAGCCATCGTATCCATCGGGTTGCTGATCATGATGATCACAGCGTTGGGAGAGTGTTCAAGTATTTTCTGTGTTACATCCTTTACGATACCGGCATTGATGCCGATGAGTTCTTCTCTTGTCATTCCCGGCTTACGCGGAATGCCTGACGTAACGACCACCACACTGCTTCCTGCCGTCTTTTTATAATCATTCGTGCTGCTGATGATGCGTGTGTCGCTGCCGAGCCATACGGCACTTTGCATCATATCCATTGCTTTACCATCTGTGATGCCTTCTTTGATGTCGAGCATTACCAATTCATCACACAGCTCTTTACGTGCTATGTTATCAGCGCAGGTAGCGCCTACTGCGCCTGCACCAACTACCGTTACTTTCATGAAGAAAAATTTATAGTGTTGAAAAATAATTTGCACCGCAAAGGTACAGAATGGGTGGATAGGGAAAAAGACAGATTATTCCACCTTATGCTCACTTTATTATCATGCAAAACTTTTTAGTCTTTTACGGAGAATCTTTATACAATTCCCAATCCTTTTGGCGTTATTTATCTCGTTTCCTGAAAAAACTTATCCTATTGAATGAAAAAAATATTACCTACTTGAAACAACATGAAAAAGGCAACTTTAATAAAGTTTCTTCGTGATTCAGCTACGGATACACTAAAATGCCCGGTGCCTGTGCGCCGGGTAATTTTTTAGAAATTGAAATCGGCTCTTCCAAAAAATAGTTTTCTACTTCCCAATCATTCCCAGATGTGTATGCCTGAATGAATCAGAATATTTCAACCCATATCCAAATATTCGATCCAGATTGGAATGGCCAAATAGAATAATACCTACAAGGCAAAGCCAGTCGATCCGGAAATACCATCCTATACAAAGCACTAATATTGTCGTAGCCTGGTGATGAAAAATGTTGTAACAGACTGCTCCTGTTTTAGTACCACTCAGGTACTCAGGCATACTGATGTCTCGCGTTAAAATTAATAATGGGAACCACCACCATGAGAAGGAAGTATAACTGAATAAAAAGATGGAGCATGCAAAGAGCGCTATGTATTCTAAGTGAAGCAAGAGATTCATGACAGGGAATTTTATTATTCAAGTTAATCAGTTTTTTGCTTGTCTTCTTCTGGCTCTCCTCGTGCTAATATCCACCACGAGAGGCGCAGCTCATGCCAGGCAATTCTTAGCAGCTTTGCTCTGAAATAATGATACAAATACAATCCGTGTAAATTTAGAAGTGAAATGAGTTCTGAACTCAGGAAGGTCAAACCGGTGAGGATGAAATGGTGTGAGTGAGATATAATAATTTTTATTGTCAGCTCTTCTTTTTCACCTGAAACAATCGTGAATTGCCATTTATTTATAAATCTTTTCCAATATTGTATAAAGGATTTCGTTTTTATTCATCATATCTTTGGTGCTTCTATCGTGAAAAAAGTATTTGCTGCCATATTAGCCCTTCTCTACTTCACCGCCACTACCGGTGCTACGGTGCATCTGCACTTCTGCATGGGTAAGCTGGTGGAGGAAACACTATGGCACAATGAAGCTGAGCAATGCAGCAAATGCGGGATGGAAAAAAACCAGCAGAAAAATGATTGCTGCAAAGATGAACACAAGCAGCTAAAACTTCAAAACGACCATTACCTGGCCGTTTCAAATTTTTCAGTTTTTGACATTGCTTCTTTAGCGCTTCCGGTTGCATTCATTGAAATGCCGTCTCCGGCCATTACTTCCATCTCTAAAGAAAATTCCCGGAGCAATGCACCTCCCCGAAGTTGGGACATCCCGATCTACAAACGCAACTGCGTTTTTCGTATTTGATAACCTCTCTTATTTGAGCCGGGCGTTCCATCGCCGGGCTATTGGCATTTCTACATGCCTGTTGCTTTAGCTATTTGAATAATTTAATTCTTAGTTCATAGTTCATAATTCATTCCGCCACGGCGGACATAATTCACAATTCCCATGGTACATCGAATTATAGAATGGTCCTTACGAAACCGGTTCATTGTATTGGTGCTCGTAGCCGGATTGTTTGTCTGGGGATTCTTTGCTGTAAAAAATAATCCCATTGACGCCATTCCTGACCTTTCAGAAAACCAGGTGATCGTATTCACGGAATGGATGGGTCGCGGGCCGCAATTGATAGAAGACCAGGTGACCTATCCACTCGTTACCAATCTGCAAGGACTTCCCAAAATCAAATATGTACGAGGCTCCTCCATGTTTGGAATGAGTTTTATCTACATCATTTTTGAAGACAACGTAGATATCTATTGGGCACGTGAGAGAGTACTCGAAAGGCTCAGCACCATCTCCCGAAATCTTCCGCAGGGAGTCAATCCACAGTTGGGGCCTGATGGCACCGGTGTAGGACACATCCTTTGGTACACACTGGATGCACCGGGTATGGACCTCGGCGAACAAAGAGCATTGCAGGACTGGTACGTCAAATTTGCCTTGCAAAATGTAAAGGGCGTTAGCGAAATAGCATCCTTTGGTGGTTTTCAAAAGCAATACCAGATCACACTTGATCCAAACAAACTTTTGTATTACAAACTATCAGTCACCAATGTCATCAATGCAGTCCGTTCTAATAATAATGAGACAGGTGGCAGCAAGTTTGAGTTAAGTGATATCGGTTATGTGATTAAGACTTCCGGCTACCTCAACTCCATTGAAGAAATTCAGAACATCCCGGTCAAAACAGAAAATGGTAATGCAATAAAAATATCTGATATCGCGAGCGTGCAGACCAGCGGCGAAACCAGGTTGGGCATCTTTGACCAGGATGGAAAGGGAGAGCGCGTGGGAGGTATTGTAGTGATGCGGTATGGTGAAAATGCTGACAAAGTAATCGACGCTGTCAAGGCTAAAATGCTGGAGGTAGCAAAAGGATTTCCCGAAGGTGTAAAATTTGATATTGTGTATGATCGGGGCACCTTGATCAAAGAATCGATTTCGTCTGTCAAGAAAACACTGATAGAGGAAATGATCGTAGTGTCACTGATCGTCATCATCTTTCTCTTTCATTGGCGAAGTGCCATGAGTATCATCATCCAGATTCCCGTTACCATAGCCATCAGTTTCATCCTGCTGAATGCATTCGATATTTCATCCAACATTATGTCATTGACCGGTATCGCTCTGGCTATCGGTGTAATTGTGGACAATGGCATTATCATGAGTGAGAATGCCTACAAACATCTTGCAGACCGCTACGTACTCTGGCAACAGGAACAAAAAAATAAAACCACATTATGACCTGGCGTAAAAAAAATAAAAAAGAAAAATGGATCAGCGAGGAAGAACGCCTTGCCATCATCGAAAAATCGAGTAAGCAGGTATCCCGTGGTGTCTTCTTTGCAACGGTAATCATCATCACATCATTTCTTCCCGTGTTCCTGCTCACCGGGCAGGAAGGTAAAATGTTTCACCCGATTGCATTTACCAAGACATTCATCATGGTGGTGGATGCTATCCTGGTACTAACGTTAGCGCCTGTACTGATTTCATTCTTTATGAAAGGGAAATTCAGGCCCGACAGCGCCAATCCGGTAAATCGTTTTTTAGAAAAAATATACACACCCATCATTCATTGGGTGATGAAGTGGCGCAAAACCACACTTGCCATCAACATCATCGCATTACTCGTTTCCATCCCGCTTATCAAAAGTCTTGGAACTGAGTTTATGCCTCCACTCGATGAGCAAAGTATTTTGTTCATGCCTGTAACACTACCTGATGTTTCCAACTCTGAGATCAAAAGAATTTTACAGGTGCAGGACAAGATCATCAAGTCCGTACCCGAAGTGGATAAGGTGCTGGGCAAAGCAGGCAGAGCCAATACAGCAACAGACAATTCTCCTATCAGTATGATTGAAACGATCATCATGCTGAAGCCTCATGACCAATGGCGCAAAGGAATTACAAAAGCAGACATCATCAGGGAACTGGATGGTAAGTTGCAAATACCAGGTGTTGTCAATGGATGGACACAACCCATCATCAACCGCATCAATATGCTGGCAACCGGTATTCGAACTGATGTGGGCATCAAAGTCTTTGGACAAAACCTTGATACCATTGCGGCAGTTTCTGAAAAAGTAAAATCGGCTTTGGAAGGAACAGCAGGTGTCGCCGACTTGTACGTGGAACCCATCACAGGTGGTAAATACCTGGCGATTGATGTTCGCCGGGCTGACCTTGCCCGCTATGGGTTGAATGTGGATGATGTGAACCAAACAGTAGAATCTGCATTGGGCGGCGCACCTATTGGGCAAACGGTGGAAGGAAGACAAAGATTTGCAATCAGCGTACGCATTGCACAGGATTACAGAAACAGTGTCGAAAATATTAAGCGGATACCGCTCCAGTCTGCAGCCTTCGGAGAAGTACCATTAAGCGCTGTAGCCGACATCAAATTTGAAGATGGCCCTCCGATGATCAATTCAGAAAACGCTTTGCTGCGCGGCGCTGTGTTGTTCAATGTAAGAGACCGTGACTTGGGAAGTACTGTCGAAGAAGCGATGGAAAAACTCAATCAGCAAAAAGGAATCCTGCCTGCGGGGTATTTTCTGGAGTGGAGCGGACAATATGAAAACCTGATACGGGGCCAGCAAACGCTGATGTGGATTGCACCGATTGTGCTTGTGATTATTTTCTTCTCACTCTACTTTGCTTTTCATTCTGTTCGCGAAGCGTTGCTCAGCCTGATCACCATCCCATTTGCACTGATCGGTGGCGCTTACATTATCTATTTCTGGGGTGTAAATCTTTCGGTAGCAGTAGCAGTTGGTTTTATTGCACTGTTTGGTATCGCGGTAGAAACGGGCATTGTCATGGTGATCTATCTGAACGATTCCATGCAGCAACTGATCAAACTAAAAGGCAATTCAAGTGAAACGATCACAAAGAAAGATTTGGAGGAGTATGTGATTTATGGTGCTGCCAAAAGGCTGCGTCCTAAATTAATGACGGTGTGCGTGGCGTTGTTTGGGCTGGTACCTGTGTTGTGGTCAACAGGTGTAGGCACAGATGTGATGAAGCCCGTGGTGCTTCCCATGATCGGTGGTGTATTCACCTCTGCCATTCACATCCTCCTGGTAACACCTTTGATCTTCCTCATGTCAAAAGAATATGAATTACGCAAATACGGAAAAATAGATGTTTATGATGTCCATCATTAAAAAAATCAGTTGGATACTGATCCTGATTCCCTGCAGTGCATTGGCACAGCAGAAGGAAATGCTTACGCTGCAAGAGATCATCGCCAGAATCGACAGCAACAATATTCTGCTCAGAACTTACGGTCTGAAAGCTGAAGGTTATCAATACAGCGCTGATGCAGCTACAGCCTGGATGCCACCAATGGTCGGAATCGGTACTTACATGATGCCTTATCCATTTCAAAAGGTAATGGATGCCGGTGATAAAGGATCTGTGATGCTGCGGCTGGAACAGGAAATCCCCAACCGAAAAAAATTACAGGCGAAGAAAAACTTCATTTTGTCGCAGGGCAATGTTGAGAATGCCAATCGTGCCGTTACATTCAACGACCTGAAGGCGGCAGCAAAAACGCAGTATTTCAACTGGCTCATTGCTCTCAAAAAGATCGATATCATTAAGCAAAATGAAAAGGTGCTGGATATGATGAAAAAAATAGAAGAAGTACGCTTTCCATATAATCAATCTCAGTTGAGCACTGTTTATCGTGCAGAAGCAGCAATTCAGAAAAACCGCAATATGCTGTTGATGCCACAAGGCGCCATTGCAAAAGCGAAGGGATGGTTGAATGCACTCATGAATCGTCCGGGCAATACAGATTTCAGTATCGATACCTCTCTTGAATTCGGGTTTGTTGCATCTTCTTCTTATGATACGGCTATGCTGGCCACACAGCGAAAAGATGTGCTTCGTATGAATGAAAGTATTCGCTCCATGCAGTTCAATATAGAATCTATGAAGCTCGATAGCAAACCTAAGTTCAGTATCCAGTTTGATCACATGTCGCCTCTTGGCGCTATGATGCCACAGGCATTCAGCGTCATGGGCATGATGTCTATCCCTATTGCTTCATGGTCGAGAAAAATGTATCAGTCGGAAATTAAAGGAATGCAACTCAATATCCGTGCAATGGAACAGGAACGTGCCGCTATGCTGCAGGAAACTCAAGGTATGTTGTACGGCATGCAGGCAGAGATACAATCCATGCAGCAACGCATTCAATCAATGGAAGAAAAGGTGATACCTGCTTTGCAAAAAACATTTGATGCGAGTTTTATTTCTTACCAGGAAAACAAACAAACACTGACGGTAGTCTTAGACAATTGGGAAGCGCTCAATATGATGCGACTCGATGTGCAGGACGAAAAACAAAAATTATATCAAATGATTGTTGATTATGAAAAAGAATTATACAGGTAAACTGGTCATACCGTTACTGTTGATGATGTTGTTGATAGTTGCCTGCAGGGAAAAGACAAAATCATCAACGGCTGAGTCATCAACCGGGCATGTGCATGATGTACAAACGAAATATACATGCCCGATGCATCCGCAGATCATCCGCGACCAGCCGGGTAAATGTCCCATCTGTGGGATGGACCTGGTGCCGATGAGTAGTTCCAATGAATTGCAGATGGATAGCAGTTTACTGCCCTTGCTGAAACCGGTGAATGAACAGGTGGTATCCACTATTAGCACCATCTCGCCTGCAGATGGCAGCCGCATATTTACAGTTCCTGTTCAGGGCATCGTGACCTTTGATACAAGAAACCAGGAAAGTATTTCCAGTCGTGTTGCCGGAAGGATTGAAAGAATGTATATCAAATACAATTACCAGCCGGTACGCAAAGGCCAGTTGATCATGGAAATTTATTCGCCTGATCTTGCTGCTGCACAGCGCGAACTCATATACATCAGCCGGGCAGGCAACGATGCGTCATTGCTCGAAAGAGCAAAACAAAAATTGAGTTTGCTGGGTATGCAACCTGCACAGATCAACCAGGTAATTCAATTGGGAAAACCATTGTACCGTGTGCCTGTTTACAGCAAAGTGAGTGGGTATATTGTAGAGAAAAATGCAACTGCATCCACCGGAACTTCCGGTCCTTCTATGCAACCTTCATCACCTTCTGCTTCAGGAGAAATGGGAGGAATGGAAAGTAGTGCTTCGTCAACGGGCAACACTTCATCACAAGCAACAATCAATCCTTCACCTCTGCTCATCCGCGAAGGACAATATGTGGGTGCAGGAGAAACTGTTTTTACTATTTATAAAGACAACAGCCTTGTTGCAGAATTTTCTTTTATTCCCGAACTCGCATCGGAAGTGAAGCAAGGTCAAAAGCTTTTGTATCACACATTGGCAAACCCGGAAGAAATAAAAACCGGCATCATTGGATTAATAGAACCCAGGCAGAATGCAGGTGAGAGTTTTACTGTCGCGAGAGTGTATGTATCGCCCGGTGATCTCAGGCCGGGGCAGTTGCTCACTGCAAATATTCCCGTTGTAAAGAATAGCGCTTATTGGCTACCGCAAAATGCAGTACTTCAATTGGGAAGAAAAGCAGTAGTGTTCAAAAAAGAAAAAAGTGTCTTTGTCCCCAAGGAAGTAAATACGGGTATTAAGGTTGGCGATATGATCGAAATAAAAGACAACATTGGTGATTGGCAGATAGCAAAAGACGCCGGCTTTCTGGTGGACAGCGAAAGTTTTATCAGGTTGAATTCAAATCATTCAAAATGAAACAGAGAATAAAATTCCTCTTCCTTTTCGTCATTTCCATCATCATCATTTTTGGTATGGATTCCTGCAAAGGCAAAGAAACGGAAGCGCATTCGGAAACGGAAAAGAAACAAACTTATACCTGCCCGATGCATCCTCAAATCGTAAGCGATAAACCGGGTACATGTCCTATTTGTGGTATGGACCTGGTTCCGTTCGATAAATCGAACACTTCCAATTTTCTGACGCTCAGTGTACCCCAACTGGCACTTGCCAATGTAACCACAGACACCGTCAGGAACGGAACTTTTTCTTCCTACAAACAACTCAATGGGAAGTTAGCCGTAGATCCTTTAAAAACAGAATTCATTTCAAGCCGTGTGGCAGGCAGATTAGAAGTGTTGTATGTGAAACAAACGGGAATGCCTGTACGAAAAGGGCAACCTCTTTACAAAATATATTCAGAACAACTGGCAGCCTTGCAACAGGAATACCTGGTAACACTGGCACAGGTGTCCCAGTTTCCGGACGACAGGAAATTTCAGCAATTGTCAGATGCAGCTCATCAAAAGTTGATCTTGTATGGCCAGAGCGAATCGCAAATACAACAACTGAAAAGCAGGAAGCAAACAAGTCCTTATGTAACATATACAGCGCCTGCAGATGGAGTAGTTTCCGAATTACCGGTTACTGAAGGGCAGTATGTTGGTGAAGGCAGTGCCATCATGAGCATTGAATCCTATCATACCATTTGGGTAGAGGCAGACATCTATCCTGATGAAGCAGGTGGCATCAAAAAGGGCGAAATGGTCAATGTGATTGTGGCCGGTTTGGAAAATGAACCACAGAAAATGCGAATAGATTTTATTGCTCCGGCACTCGAACCCGGAAGCCAGTTGCTCACTTTTCGCGGAAGCATTTCCAACCTGCACAACCAGTTGAGAGCTGGAATGCGGGCCATCGTAGAGTTGCCCATTGCCAATACTTCCAAAGCGATTACACTACCGGTGGATGCCGTAATTCATGATGGCGATGGTGCGCATATATGGGTAGAAACGGGTATCGGAAAATTTGAACCGCGTATGGTAACGACAGGTGCTGAAAACTTTAACCGCATTGAAGTTTTGAAAGGAGTAGAAGAAGGTGATGTGGTAGTGGTGTCGGGGGCTTATCTTCTGTACAGCGAGTTTGTATTGAAGAAAGGTAAGAACCCGATGGCAGGTCATGAGCATTGAAGCGAAACGAATAACCGCCGTTTGGTCTCTGACCAATAATACGAAGAGTATGAGAATTGAAATAATGAGCATTAAAGATAAAACCGCCGTTTGGTCTCTGACCAACGGCAATAAAACAAATAGGATAGTCAGGGAAACAGTGAAAGAAAAAATAGATGATTTCGATGCCGTTGGTCGGAGACCAGACGGCGGAAACTTTATTTTATCTACATGGAGTTAAGTATTATGCTTAAAGTAAATTATAATTATGCCAATGGTCAGAGACCAGATGACGGAAGGACAAATAATATGAGCATTGAAGTTATGAAAATTAAAAATAAAACCGCCGTTTGGTCTCTGACCAACGGCAATAAAGCAAATAGGATAGTCAGGGAAACAGTGAGAGAAAAAATAGATGATTTCGATGCCGTTGGTCAGAGACCAAACGGCGGAAACAATTTTCTATCCTTGATGAGTGAAAAGTTTTATGCTTGAAATAAATTATTATAATGCTGTTGGTCCGAGGCCAGGCGGCGGAAACAAATTTCAAAATTTTTAAAAACTAAAAACAAATAACAATGCAACATTTACTGAAAAAAACAATCCCTTTTGCAGCAGCAATCATTCTAACGTCATGCGGAAGCAATAACAATCCTGAAAGCAAAATAGCAGCCGAGGCCAATCATGACCATGCTAAGATGGAACAGGCACAAACCGCTCCCTCCGGTAGTCCCGTGTTGAAAAATGACATGCTCAATGCCGTGTATCAGCACTATGTTCATCTGACAACAGCGCTGACAAAAAGCGATATGGCTGAAGCTAAAATAGCAGCAAACGCAATTGAAGCCGGTGCAAAGAATATTCCGGGCGCTACTGGTATCACTTCCGCTGCTTCAAAGATCACTACTGCCGGTGATATCGAGATGCAAAGAACAGCCTATTACGACCTGACAAAGGACATGACCGAATTGATAAAGAAGGAAGGATTATCTGGAGGAGAACTTTATGTGGCATATTGCCCGATGGCATTTGATGATAAAGGCGCGTCCTGGATCAGCAACAGTAAGGAAATTCGTAACCCATATTTCGGTGATAAAATGCTGACCTGTGGCGAAGTAAAGGAAACAATCCGGTAAGGTTGTATCCTATGCTTTCAGAAAGCAAACATTTCAGAGGCTGTATCGAGAGTTGGTCATCGTGCTTCGCTTTTCAATAACAGTGGATCACCATGGCCATCTCTATTTTTTAAAGACACCCTCTGCAAAAAGAAGGGTTGCCCCCATACACTAAAGAATCATTCAGACATCCTATCTTTAGTAGATGATTCTATACGACAGAATACTTCAATTCAAAGAATGAAATCATGAAAGCAATGAAAACTCAGGATAAAAGAATTGCTAAGATGGTCTTCGGGTCTGTCTATCCAATGTACGTTACCAAGGTGGAACGCAAGGGAAGAACTAAAGATGAATTGGATGAAGTAATAGAATGGCTGACCGGTTTTGACAAGGCAAAACTTCAAAAGCTGATTGATGAAAAAGTGACTTTCGAATCTTTCTTTCGACAAGCCAAACTGAATCCTAATGCACATCTCATCACCGGCGTCATTTGCGGCTATCGGATCGAAGAAATCGAAAATCCATTGACAAAGAAAGCGAGGTACCTCGATAAGTTGGTGGATGAGTTAGCCAAAGGAAGAAAGATGGAGAAGATATTGAGGAGAGAAGATTGAGGGTTGGAGGTTTAGAAAGTTTAGAGGGTTGAGAGGGTTGAGGGGTGAGAGTTTAGTAATTAGAAAAAGCTGATCAAAGTACAAAAGACCAAATGTAGTTGTCATCCTCAACGAAGAAAAGGATCTGCCGATAGAAGAACAAAAGAATGTTTGAAAAACTTTTTTACAAACTTCAATTCTGTTTTTCCAACTTTGAATTGCCTGATTGTATGCATGGGAAAATTATACACACACGCTCCACATGCTTACGCCGGGTAAAGAATTAGTGAACCACAAAAAAATATACTTCCATAATGAAAACAACTCCGGAAATAATTGTTGCAGAAGGCGTGGTGCATGAAGTACCTGATGATTTAAGAAAAGCCCTGACCGCCAGGCACGAAGTACTTCAAAAATGGAACAGCCTTACGCCACTCGCACGTAATGAATGGATATGCTGGACTACCATTGTAAAGCAGGTATCCACCAGGAAAGAACACATAGAAAGATTGTGTGCGGATCTGCTGGAAGGCAAACGAAGGCCTTGCTGCTGGGCCGGTTGCCCGCACAGGAGGCCTAATGCGAAGAAATGGTTTAAGAATCTGGAGTAATGCCGCCTGTTGATGGCGCGAGAGAATACTCAATTTCTTACAGATAACAATTAAGAGGTTTGAATACAATGAATCAACCAATTCAAAAATATAAAACCATTGATGAATATCATGCACAGTTTCCACAGGAGATCAGGGAAGTGTTGCAACGCCTTCGGCAAACGATAAAACAGGCAGCACCACTTTCCCGGGAAGAGATCAGTTATGGTATGCCCGCTTTCAAACAGGGAAAAGTATTGGTCTATTATGCAGCATATAAAGCACACATCGGCTTTTATCCCACACCCGGGCCAATCGTTGCTTTCAAAACAGAACTCGAAAGTTACAAGACTTCCAAAGGAGCGATTCAATTTCCTTTGTCTGAAAAGCTGCCATTTTCCCTAATTCGGAAAATTGTAAAATACCGTTTGGCAGAAGTCGAAGCAAATGAAAAACCAAAGAAAAAAATAATAGCGATAACGGAGGAATTTTTGATTCATAAAGACATTTCAGATTACAACAACCAACAAAATGGTATCGACAAAATAATTTGCAATGTACTGGCTGAAGAAATTTGCAAGGAACTGCGCCATGCAGAAAATAAACTCTGGCACCGGCACCCTGTATGGTTTATTGACGGGAATCCCATCGTTGGTTATAGCAAACAGAAAGGCGGGCTTCGCCTGATGTTCTGGAGTGGCGCCGGATTTGATGAGCAGCAATTGAATGTGAGAGGCGAAAAGTTTAAAGATGCTTCGGTAATTTATAATTCGGCAGATCAAATAGACAAGAAGGCATTAAGACGCTGGTTAAGAAAATCGAAAGACATCCAGTGGGATTATAAGAATATTGTAAAGCGAAAAGGAAAATTGGAACGATTGAACCCAGGTTTTGCTACTGCAAAATTTGGGTTGAAATAGTATCAAAAAAATCAGGATGAGAAAGCTGATCATATTTATCGCTACGAGTCTGGACGGCTACATTGCCAAACCCAATGATGATCTTGATTTTTTGAAATTGGTGGACAAGCCGGGTGAAGATTATGGATATACAGCATTCACAGCCACAGTTGATACGATCCTGCTCGGCAGGAAAACGTATGACTGGGTAAGCAGGCACAGCGGTTCATCACATTATGATAATGGCGATAAAAAAGTATTTGTGATTACAAGAAATAATCGACCGGACTCCGGCAATACCACATTCTACACAGGAGACTTCATCGCACTTGTAAAACAATTGAAAAGAGAAGAAGGAAAAAATATTTATTGTGATGGCGGGGCAGAAATCATCCACCAGCTTTTGGAAGACGATCTCATTGATGATCTGATCATATCAGTGATACCTGTACTGGTGGGAAATGGCACCAGGCTTTTCAAAGACAACAGGCCCGAACAAAAGCTGGAATTGATTGAGACAAAATCTTATGACACCGGGTTGATACAACTCCATTATAAACGAAAACGCGAATCCTGATTCTCCACCCATTGACGCATAAAGATTGTTCTGCAATTGGTACATTTCAAGACATCAATCACATGAAAAAAATCCCGCTATTGATCCTCACTATTGCAACATCCTTCGGGATTGGGTTTGCAACAAAGGCCGTCATTTCAAAATCATCTTCAAA
>JBDHYH010000053.1:0-25845 GCA_039811325.1 Chitinophagaceae bacterium
TGTGGTGTGGGGCGGGATCGAACCGCCGACACAAGGATTTTCAGTCCTTTGCTCTACCGACTGAGCTACCGCACCATATTAAAACATACCGCACCAATTCATTTCAGTCCTTTTCCGCCGTGGCGGATACCCCTTCATGCGGGCGGCAAAAATAGGAGATTCCGCTATTAAATAAAACTTTTTATACAAAATTTTAATTTCCGTATTCTGACAGGAATTTTATCCGCATGATCTTTAATTGCTCCAATGAATAGTTGCCGTCAGACAATTCCTTCTGTGCAGTTTCCAAACTGGATGTTTCGCATCCTTTGAAGTAGTCAATGATCTCTTCTCTTTCGTATTCATCTATCCATTCATCAATCGCATAGTCCAGGTTGAGTTTGGTGCCACTGGCCACTATCGTTTCCATCTCATCCAGCAACTGGTTTAGATTCATTGTCTTGTGTTTCGCGATGGTTTCCAATGGCAGTTTTTTGTCAATATTCTGGATGATAAATACTTTATTGCTGTTTTTGTTGACAACTGATTTTACTACAAAATCCTCCGGTTTTTCAATTTCGTTTTCATCCACATATTTTGAGATCAGATCAATGAATGGCCTTCCGAATTTCAAAGCTTTACCTGTACTTACTCCCTGGCATTTTTCTAATTCTTTGGTGGAAGTAGGATACATAGTGGCCATATCTATAAGGCTGCTTTCGAGGAAGATCACAAAGGGCGGAAGATTTCGCTTTTTACCTTCCCGTTGGCGCAATTCTTTTAGCATCTCAAACAACTTTTCATCTGCAGCCACACCTTCACCATTGTCAGTTACTTCTTCTTCGTCGTCACCATCAGTTTCATAAATGTGGTTCAGGGCAATTTTGAAAGAGACCGGCTTCTTCAGATATTTTTCTCCTTCTTTTGTAAATTTCAACACCCCGTAGTCTGCAATGTCTTTTTGAAGATAGTTTTCCAGAATCAGTTGCCTTACCAATGAATTCCAAAAGTGCTCATCATGATCTTTTCCGGTACCAAACTCTGTTAATTCATCATGACGATACATTTTAATTTGCGGGTTTGCCTTGCCCATGATGACTGGTATCACATAATTGATCGGGAATCTTTCTTCGAGAGCTTTGATCACTTTCAGTGCTATGACAGTTTCCTTTTGTGCTTCTATAAGTTCTTTAGGTTTCTTACAGTTATCACATTTGCCGCCGCAGTTATCCTGTTCATATTGTTCTCCAAAATAACTGAGTAACATTTTTCTACGGCATACTGCACTTTCAGAATAGGCTACGGTTTCCCTGATCAATTGGGCGCCGATCTCGCGCTCTGTAAGTGTCTTATCACGCATCAGGTGTTCCAGTTTGGCCACATCGTTGTGGGAGTAGTAGAGAATGCATTTCCCTTCCAGCCCATCTCTGCCTGCTCTTCCTGTTTCCTGATAATAATTCTCGATTGATTTAGGAATGTTGTAATGAATCACAAACCGGATATCCGGCTTGTCGATTCCCATTCCAAATGCTATCGTAGCCACAATTACCTGTATTCTTTCGTTGAGAAATTTATCCTGTCGTTCTGATCTGATCTTTGAATCCAATCCTGCATGATAGGCTGCAGCTTTGATACCGTTGGCATTGAGCACATCTGCAATTTCTTCAGTCGTTTTCCTATTGAGTGAATAGATAATGCCACTCTTTCCTTTGTTGTGTGCGATGAATTTCACGATGTTCTTGAGCGCCTGCTCTTTTTTCACCTTGGGCACTACTTCATAATAAAGGTTGGGCCTGTTGAAGGAAGAAATAAAAACCTGCGGGTTGTTCAGTCCAAGGTTTTGAACAATGTCGCTTTGTACTTTGGGAGTGGCGGTAGCTGTAAGTGCGATAACGGGAATGTTTGGATTTATTTGATTCACCACATCTCTTATCTTCCGGTATTCCGGCCTGAAGTCGTGCCCCCATTCGCTGATACAGTGTGCTTCGTCCACAGCGATGAATGAAATATTAAGATCACGGAAGAAATCAATATTGTCTTCTTTGGTCATTGTCTCCGGAGCTACATATAATAATTTTGTTTTTCCGGCAAGCAGGTCGTCCTTCACCTCCTTGATCTGGCCTTTATTCAACGTGCTGTTCAAAAAATGAGCAATGTCATCTGTGCTACTGTAGCCTCTGACGAGATCCACCTGGTTTTTCATCAGGGCTATCAATGGAGAGACAACTAAAGCACAACCTTCGCTAATAATGGCAGGCAGTTGGTAGCAGAGACTTTTGCCACCACCGGTGGGCATGATGACGAAAGTGTCCTTACCACTCATCAGGCATTTGATGATATCTTCCTGGGGGGTTTTGAAATTCTTAAATCCGAAATATTTTTGTAATGATTCTTTAAGATCGATATTAGATAGTTTGTCTGAAGTCTTTGCCGTTTTCTTTTCGGGCTTCTTTGTTTTTGGTTTTGTTGAAGGCATTGGTTTGAAATTCTATTCCTCAAAAAATTTAAAGGGTTTCAAAGGTAACTCAAATGAAAGTGAAAAGGCTGGGGCTGAGGCTTTTTAACATTCATTCAATGGAAGGAGCAAAGAGGGAAGATAAGAAGAATTTTCCGGAAAGAAAACTGTCTTTGATTGCTTTATTTTCATTTAGGTTTGCAGCACATAAATTCTTAAGGAATGGATCGGGGCATTATCGATACGGCACGTCAAACGATAGAAGCAGAAGGGCGCTCAGTCCTTGGACTGCTTGATTTTGTAAATGAACAATTTGAAAAAGTGGTGACCTTGGTTTACAATAATCGTGGAAGGCTTGTAATCAGCGGTATTGGCAAGAGCGCCTTGATAGCACAAAAGATTGTCGCCTCTTTGAATAGTACAGGTACCCCATCTATTTTTTTGCATGCAGCAGATGCATTGCATGGCGACCTGGGAATGGTGCAACAGGAAGACGTAGTAATGATCGTAAGCAAGAGCGGAGAAAGCCCGGAGATAAAAGCACTGGCACAATTGATAAAAAATTTTAAGAACCCATTGATCGCATTGTGTGGAAATTCAATTTCAACACTTGTTCAGTATTCAGATTATTTTTTAAATACAACAGTGCCGGAAGAAGCATGTCCTAACAACCTGGCTCCTACCAGCAGCACCACGGCACAGATGGTCATGGGTGATGCATTAGCAGTATGCCTGATGGCATTGCGTGGTTTTAAAGCTGAGGACTTTGCAAGATTTCATCCGGGAGGCACCCTCGGTAAGAAATTGTATCTGCGTGTTTCAGGTCTATATGTTCAAAATGAAAAACCGGAAGTAAAATTAAATAGCCCGGTTAGGGATGTAATTATTGAAATCACAAAGAGGAGATTGGGTGCAGCAGTCGTTACGGATGAAAATAATCAGATAAAAGGAATCATCACCGATGGAGATATCCGGCGTATGCTGGAGAAAGATATTTATGGAAAAGATCTGCAAGCGAAAGATATCATGAGCACTTCACCTAAAACAGTAAAACCCGAAGCAATGGCTGTGGAAGCATTGGAAGTGATGAGGAGCAATAATATTACCCAACTGGTAGTAGCTGATATCAAGGGATACCAGGGAATCGTACACTTACATGATCTCTTAAAAGAGGGATTAGTATAAAACTCAGTAATGAAAAACAACAGTAATAATTATGTAGCAATTATGGCCGGTGGTATAGGCAGTCGCTTTTGGCCAGTAAGCAGGCAGGATCATCCGAAGCAATTCTTAGACATCCTACATACTGGCAAAACATTGATCCAGGCTACCTATGACAGGTTTACAAAATTTATTCCCAGGGAGAATATTTACATCGTCACTTCTGAGATGTACAATGACCTGGTGTTGCAGCAATTACCCGGCATTGATCAGCAGAATATCGTATGTGAACCTTCGCGTAAGAATACTGCGCCATGCATTGCCTACATTAGCACAAAACTATTGCGCAAAAACCCTAATGCAAACCTGATTTGTGCACCTGCCGATCATTACATTATGGATGATACGGATTTTGTAAAAGTGTGTCTTGAAGCACTCGGATTTACCTCAGAGAATAATGCCCTTGTTACATTGGGGATCAAACCTCATCAGCCTAATACAGGGTATGGATACATTCAGTATGACCAGGTAGCGGTACTCGATAATGTTTATAAGGTGAAGACATTTACTGAAAAGCCTGATCTCGAATTGGCAAAGACATTTATTGCAAGTGGTGACTTTCTCTGGAACGCGGGCATATTTGTTTGGCAGGCAAAAAATATTGTAGCTGCATTCGAGAAATATCTGCCTGAGGTACATGAGCTATTCTATGGAGCAAGGGCTGCCATGAATACAGAAGGCGAAAGAAATGCAATGGAATTAGTGTATCCGCTCTGCGTAAATATTTCTATTGATTACGGAATCCTGGAAAAAGCAGATAATGTTTATGTAATTCCTGCATCATTTGGATGGAGTGATCTGGGCACATGGGGAAGTGCTTATCAAAATCTTGAAAAAGATTATATGGAGAATGCGGTAGCAGGCAAGAATATCATCCTCTTTGATGCCACCAAAAACGTAGTGCATGCTCCAGATGATAAATTGATATTGCTCCAGGGCCTTGAAGATTTTATTGTAGTTGACACACCTGATGCCTTATTGGTTTGCAAGAAGGATAAAGAACAAAACGTAAAAGAATATCTCGCAGAGATCAGGAGAAATAAAGGAGACAAATTCCTGTAATGATTCAGAGTAAATTAAAAGGAGGAGAAACGATTTTTACCACCATGAGCAGAATGGCTGCTCAATTGGATGCCATCAATCTCGGTCAGGGATTCCCGGATTTTGATCCTGATCAGGAATTGATACGCCTCGTGAATGAAGCAATGTTAAAAGGACACAACCAATATGCTCCACTCAGAGGGGTACTTTCTTTGCGGGAGGCGATTGCAGAGAAAACAAAGTTTCTATATGGCACTAACGTTGACCCACACACGGAGGTGTGTATCACACCGGGCGCTACTTATGCTATCTACTCTGCTCTGACGTCCATTTTGAGGGAAGGCGATGAGGTGATAATATTTGAGCCTGCTTACGATTCCTACATCCCCAATGTAATTGTAAATGGTGCAAAACCTGTTTCAATTCCATTGACCTATCCTTCTTTCAGTATTGACTGGGAAAGAGTTCGCGCTGCCATCACTCCGCGAACAAAAATGATTATGATCAATAGCCCGCACAATCCATCGGGCACCCTCTTAAGTGATGAAGACATGCAGGAACTTACCAGGATCGTAAAAGTGCATGATCTTTTTGTTTTGAGCGATGAAGTGTATGAACCAATAGTGTTTGATGGGAGGAAGCATAATAGTGTGCTGAAATATCCGGAATTGCTGCAAAGATCTTTTGCGGTATTTTCTTTTGGCAAGGTGTATCACTGTACCGGATGGAAGACAGGGTATTGCATTGCACCTCAGCATCTCATGGAAGAGTTTTCAAAAGTGCACCAATACAATGTGTTTTGTTCCTTTGCTCCTGTGCAGTATGCCCTTGCCGATTTCATGCAGCAGAAGGAACATTACCTCGGACTGGGAATTTTTTATCAGAAAAGAAGAGATCAGCTTTCTTTATTGCTGGAGCAGTCAGGATTGAAGCCGATACCTTCACATGGAAGTTTTTTTCAGCTTTTTGATTATAGCGCATTAAGTAATTTCGGTGATCTTGAATTTGCAATTGAATTAACAAAAAAAGCCGGAGTGTCTGCTATACCAGTTTCGCCTTTTTATTTATCAGCCCCTAATTTGAAAATATTACGTTTTTGCTTCGCAAAAAAAGAATCTACCCTGGATGAAGCTGGAAGGCGGCTCAAAGAATATTTTCTGAAAATACCAAACGACTGAACAGGAAGCAGGGCCGGGATTATCCGATAAAATACTGTGATTTTGATAGCTAAAAATACTGCTAAATAATTTGTTGAATTTTAGCTAAAATAATTAGTGTTGAAAACTTTAATTTTCTATATTTGCTTCACGAATTAATTTACACTAAATCAAAATAAAAGTTTAAAATGGCAACCGCAAATACTGAAAAAGCAGATAAAGTGTCTGAGAAATTGAAAGCTTTGAAACTCACGATAGACAAGATCGACAAGGATTTTGGAAAGGGAAGCGTGATGATGATGAATGAACGTTCACAAGAGCCGCACGAAGTGATCCCCACAGGTTCTATAGGGCTGGATATTGCATTGGGCATAGGAGGATTGCCCAAGGGGCGTGTCATAGAAATTTATGGGCCGGAGTCATCTGGTAAAACAACACTTGCGATTCATGTGATTGCCGAAGCACAAAAAAAAGGTGGTGTATGTGCTATCATAGATGCGGAGCATGCATTTGACAATGTGTATGCAAAAAAGTTGGGTGTGGATGTGGACAATCTGCTGATCAGTCAACCGGATTATGGCGAGCAGGCGCTGGAAATAGCAGACCGCCTTATTCTAAGCGGTGCTTTGGATGTAGTGGTGATAGATTCTGTAGCTGCCCTGGTACCTAAAGGTGAGTTGGAAGGTGAGATGGGCGATAGCAAAATGGGATTGCAGGCACGATTGATGAGCCAGGCATTGAGGAAACTAACAGCTACCATCAGTAAAACGAAATGCTGCTGCATCTTTATCAACCAGCTAAGGGAGAAGATCGGTGTCATGTTTGGTAATCCCGAAACAACAACCGGTGGTAATGCCCTTAAATTTTATTCCTCTGTAAGGTTGGATATTCGGCGCCTTGCACAAATTAAAGATGGTGACCAATCAATTGGCAACAGAGTAAAAGTGAAAGTAGTGAAAAACAAAATGGCTCCTCCATTCAGGCTTGCTGAATTTGATATCATCTATGGGGAAGGAATTTCTAAAACAGGCGAAATCATCGATATGGGAGTGGACCTGGGCATAGTGCAAAAAAGTGGAAGCTGGTTCAGCTATGAAGGCAATAAGTTAGGGCAGGGACGTGATGCAGTAAGGACATTGCTCACAGATAATCCTGAAATGGCCAATGAGATAGAAGGCAAGATCAAAGCGAAGGTTGCTGAAGCAGTAGCTTAACACTATTTAATTTAAAGATTTATTGTGTAAAATAACCCTGTATATCGGTTACAGGGTTATTTTTTTGCAAGGCAGCCGCATAGAAAAGCCCTGTGCACCGGAATGCAGCAGGGCTTACATTCAACTTCACCAAACGCTAAATGTAGTTCAGGAAGGGATAAATGTTTTTTGAATTCATAATAAGTGGAAGAGGTGTGACCCATGCCGTCTTACTTTCTAAAGCCTTCAGCTTTTTATCAATTTCATTGCGCCGATTTTGTAAAGAATCCTGCAATCGCTTCATCTCTTTTTTCTGTGCTTCTTTGGTAGAATCAATCTTTTCCCGGAGTAAATTGATTTGTTCTTCGTGTTGCTTTTTGATGGAATCTATCTTGATGGAATTTTTGTACCTGTATGGCTCGCCGTTTCCTTCATAATCGGAATCATCATTCCAGTCCCCATTTATATTGTGCAACCCATCCACTTTCATCATATATTCCTCTCCATAGGAGAAATCATAATCTGAGTATCCCAAACGGCCCCAATAACGATCATTTGGATTTCCCCAACCTACGGTTACATCGTTCCTATACCCAAAAGTCCTGTTGATCTTGATCCTCTTACCTACCGGAACAGCAATGGTTACCTCTACCTGTTGGTTCCTGAATTTGTCAGTCTTGTTTATGGCAACACCATTGTCAAGATACAAGGTACTGTCTTGCTGGAATCCATTGAAGGTGATGAGAGATGCTAATTTATCTGCATTTTGCCGAGACGATCCATTACTCAATTTTATATAGCTTACTTGAAAACTGTCGGTTGGTGACTGGACGATTCTCAGTCGAACATTTCCCACCATGGCAGTATCATCAGCTATCCCGAAAGAAGAGTAAGGCTCCATTCTGAACCAGCCCCTCCACCTGAAATCCCTGGAGTTTATGGGCTTGACCTCAAGATAGGTTGTTGTCGGGTTGCTAAGTATCAAAGATTGCTCATTGAATGAATTCATAGAGTTGAAATCTCTTCCTACGAAACTGATGAGTGCAAAAAAGCATATCCAGCCAAATACCCAAAGACCTACAAAAGCATACCTTATCGTTTTCCTTGCACTCTTTACCCGTGCAATCTTTCTGATCAAATAGGTGATAATACCTACAACAGGTACCCCGATGAAGAAAATGAGTGTTAGCCAGGCGAGTACATTTTGCCAACCGTCTGACAGCACAAAATCTTTTAGAGGAAACAATCCTATAGCCACAAATGCAACTGAAAATACAGCAACGATGATTGCCAGTGCTACACATGCGAGGATCATGTACAAGAATATCTTGATGAGAAGGATGATAATTCTGCCAATGGCAGCGCTGCCTCTGTTTACGGCACTTCCAAATTCCTTACCCATTTCCGGGCCTTTATTTTTCATGAATTCGCCCGCCTCCATTCCCATTTTCCCCACTCTTTCGCTTACTCCCTTCATTTCTTTTGCAACAGATTCCTTGATAGAATCCAGGTTTATCTTCTCTCCCTTCATTTCCAGTTTTTCACTGGTTGTTTTTGCTTCAGGGATTACTAACCAAAGAATGATGTAGAAAAATAATGTACCGGGGCTGAAGGTGAAGCGGATGAAATCAGGGAATGAGAAACCTACAAAATTGTGCCACCTGAAAACAAAGATGATGAATGGCAGCAGGAATAACATTCTTGGCAGCCAGGGGTTGATACCGAAGTAACTGCCTATACCACCGCATACACCTGCAATGATCTTATCATCAGGGTTGCGATAAAGTTTCTTATGAGGTCCGCTTGGTGATAATGAAACGTTTGTGGGGAGGAATATCCAAAGGATTAAATAAGCCAACAAGCCGATACCTGATACAATGAAGATGATCCTCACGATCCAGGGGTCAATACCCACGTAAGTGCCAATACCGCTACATACGCCTCCTAGTATTTTATTATTTTCATCACGATATAAGCGCTTACTGCCGGATGTCCAATGTTGTTGCTGTTGTTGTGCAGACGAGGTCTTCTCTTCAGAATCTTTGGATGCACCTTCTTCTTTTTCAAAATCAGCAGGGCGTCCCATATTATCAATGATGGCATTGACATCATCATCTGTAATGCAGGTGGCTCCATTTTTCAGCCTTGCCTGGAAGAGTTCGCTGATACGACTTTCGATATCATTGATGATCTCATCTTTGCCCTCTTCTTCGGCAAAATACCGGCGAAGACTTTCTGTGTATTGCTGGAGCAGTTCGTAGGCCGATTCTTCAATCGGTACGATGGCTCCCTGGAAATTAATATTGATTACCTTTTTCATTTTATAACATTTGTAGATGGATGAAGTTGAGTTGTATTATTGCTTATTTTTTCCGGTAATGGTATCCACAGCATTAGCAAGTTCATTCCAGGTGGCTTCCAATTCTTTGTAGAATTCAGCGCCTTTCTCCGTCATCGAAAAATATTTTCTGGGAGGACCGCTGTTGCTTTCTACCCAACGGTAAGTAAGTAACTCAGCATTTTTTAACCTGGTGAGGAGCGGATAGAGCGTTCCTTCAAAGATGTTGAGATTGGCAGATTTCATCATGTCAATAATGTCACTGGGATAGGCCTCTCCGAGTTTGATGATTGACAGAATGCAAAACTCCAAAACTCCTTTGCGCATCTGGCTGGCTGTGTTTTCAATATTCATGTCGTAGCTTTTAAATCCTTGTTGTGCACAATTGCAACACAAAAGTAGTAATTTTTAAATACTATGCAATACATACTACCTGCTTTAAATGCAGTATCTTCTTTAGCAAATTGCCACATTAAGATGTTAGATATTGATAATGAGCGTATTGTAATTTGATCTTATAAGGTTTTAAATTTTTGGTTTGTGATGAGTGGTATTATTTTGTGATGAATGAAGGTGATTTTCGATTGGCGAGAAATTTCTTTCCTTTGTCGAATCATGGAAGATCATTATAATGTAGTCATCCAATTATCCAATGATGGAACAGAAGTACAAAAGGCCACCATCACCCAGGTAAAGAATCTTCTCAGTTCCTTGCCAGGCACTCAGGTAGAAATTGTGGTGCAATCAAGGGGAATCAATTTTGTTTTTAAAAACACACATTGGGAGTTCGACCTGGAAAAACTGGTCAAACATAAAACTGTGAAAATCCTGGTTTGCCGGAACACGCTGGAGGCAATACATCTGAGAAAGGAAGATATTCTTCCCTTTATTGAAATAATTCCTTCGGCAATTGCCCACATAGTCAAGCGTCAGTATGAAGGGTGGAGTTACCTGAAAGCCGGATTTTAGAAATTTTCATGCATCATAATATGGATCAAATGCCCTACTTTTTTGAAGAGCAACTGCCTGTAAACGACACAGATTTCGAGCTATCTCAGGAAACTTCCAAACATTTGGTACAAGTGCTTCGTATGAAGGAGGGAGCGCACTTTCTGATGACAAATGGAAAAGGTAAAGAGACAGAAGTCGAACTTATTATTGCTGATAAGAAAAAAGCAAGAGTGGCATTTGTAAAAAGCACAGACCATCTGGTACCGGATCATGAAACAGCTATAGCCATATCGCTTCTGAAAAATGAAAGCCGTTTTGAGTGGTTTCTCGAAAAGGCTACTGAAATAGGGGTAACCTCGATATATCCATTGATGTGTGACAGGACAGAAAGAAAACATTTCCGGCAAGAGAGGATGAACAATATCATCATAAGCGCTATGCTACAAAGCAGACAGGTGTTTTGCCCCAAACTTTTTGGCCCTCTTAGCCTGGATCAATTGTATTCTGAAGTTCATTTCCAGCATAAGTTCATTGCACACTGTAATAATGAATTTGATCGATCTGAATTAGTATCTGTGAGAGAAAAAAAGCATTCTAAAATCATATTGATTGGCCCTGAGGGAGACTTCACACCACGCGAGATAGAAGGAGCATTGAATCAACACTATCTGCCCGTATCACTGGGCAACACACGCCTTCGAACAGAAACAGCCGGCATAGCGTCGGCTGTACTGTTATGTATGTAAATATTACCTTTCGGGATTATTATTCTTCTTCTTTTTCAACAAGCCTGAAACCATTTCCGTGAATGTTTACGATTTCCAGGTTAGGATCCCCTTTGAGGTACTTACGCAGTTTGGCAATATATACATCCATGCTCCTGCCGTTGAAATAAGTGTCACTACCCCAAATCTTTTTCAACGCCGTCTCTCTTGGCAGCAAATCATTCTTGTATTCAGCCAGCATTTTCAATAGTTCATTTTCTTTTGGAGACAATGTCTGCACGTCTTTACCAACACCCAACTGGCGCAGTCTTGGATTGAAGTGGTATTTCCCCAGATCATACTCAGCATTTGCTTCTTCTTTATGTAATTCTTCATTTCGTTTGAGAATAGCCTTTACCTTGTGCAACAAGACATCACTGTCAAATGGCTTAGTGATGTAATCGTCTGCACCCAACTTGTATCCTTTAATGATGTCTTCCTTCATCGTTTTGGCAGAGAGAAAAAACAATGGCATATCGGGATCCACATTGCGTATCTCCTCCCCGAGGGTGAATCCATCCATGTTGGGCATCATCACATCCAGCAGGCACAGGTCAAATTTTTCGCGCTGAAAGGCTGCAAGTCCGAGCCTTCCATCGCGCTCCAGCACTACATCATAATCATTCAATTCCAGGTAATTCTTTAACACCATTCCGAGGTTTGGGTCATCTTCGCAAATCAGGATCTTAGGTTTTCTATTTTCCATATTCTATGTATTATTAAAAGGTTTTCGGCAAATAAACATTGGAAATTATTAAAAAAAATTAATAAAAAACTATTTACATATTTAATGCCATAATCATATTGGCTAAAAATATAAAGCAAAAAGTTAAGACAATCCTATCATTTTCATACCTCGATATGATTATTTTTCAAGGAAAAACATAAAAGATATACTCATAATCAGAGAGGTGATATGTAAAAAATATCAAATCTAAAGCATGATATAGAAGAAATTTTCCATAGTCAGAAAGCAGGAATTATCTGCACAGTAGCGGAAATTAATGCAAAACAATCGTGACTCTAAAAAGAACTAACGATAGCAGAGAAAAGGCAGGATATGAAACTGATAATGGAGAGCACAATAATGAACCTTGGCTTTGAGATCGCACCTCATGGATTGAAAAAATAAAATTGTTTCTAATTACTTGCAAATGATTTTTTTACCTGTTACCTTTGCCTCGGTTTTTCATAGGATATTGGATTTTAAAGCGGGACTAGATTTCTATCTTGGTCCCTTTTTTATTTCTTGGCTATCCTGTTATTCCCGGACAAAAAGTTTCCCTTCAAGGTTTATCGTGATTACATCCTCATCACTTAAGAATCTGATAACTTCCAATATCTTTTCTTTGGATATTTTTAATAGGGAGTGCAAATGCTCCATTTCAATCCCATTGTTATTTTTTATAGCCAGGAATATGGATTGAGCAGCATCTGAAGTGATGCTATTTTTTTTCTTTTTCAAACACACATCACAAATTCCGCAGTCAGCTATCTTTTCTCCGCCAAAATAATTATTGATATAAACACTTCGGCAAATTTGTTTTTGCGAAGCATACCCCGTCATCGCAAGCAGGCGTTTTTCAAAGGCCCGTTTTCTCTCTGCAATTTTTTCTGTATTAATAAAGAGCTCGGCAGCTTCAGGACGATCAATAAGAAAATACAGTTGCGGAACATCTGTTCTTGGACTGTAGGACACTATGCTCCTTCTATCCAATTCCTTCAACTGCGCCATGACCTCATCCTTGCCCATTTTCACGAACTGTGCAAGAGTGAATTCATCAATAATTACCGGCTGATCGAATATGCCTTCATAACTTCTTAACAGCCCTTTGATAATAGGTGTGTATTGTGGGTAATGTATTCCAAATTCTTCCAGAGTCCTTTTCGACGCAAGGAATTCTAATGTAGATGGCGAGAACAAACTTTCACTCAAACTGAAAATTTCTTCCTGCTCCAAAATTTTCATCACACTACTTACTGTCAGGGCATTCAATTTGAATTTTTCAATGAAATCAGCTATTTCAAAGTTGAATGAAAGGCCATATCCTTTTCCTGCCTGCAGGCCAAGGTAATTACAAAGTGCGCCAAATGTCTCCCTGATAGTTTTCAGATCAGGATAGCGAATGGCCAACAGTGATTCCAGAGTTGATAATTCTTCGGAATGAAATAGTAAGACTGCATAAGATTTTTTTCCATCTCTTCCTGCACGTCCTGCTTCCTGGTAGTAATATTCCAGGGCATCCGGTATTTCCGTATGCACTACGACCCTGACATCTGGTTTGTCAATTCCCATTCCAAACGCATTGGTGCAGCAGATGACACGGGTTTTATTTCGCATCCAGTCATCTTGCCTGATGCTTCTTTCTTCTGTCGCCAATCCGGCGTGATAAAAGTTGGTTGTAATCCCATTTGTCTGAAGTAAGGATGCCATTTCTTTGGTTCGCTTCCTCGACTTACAATACACAATAGCACTTCCCTCCACTTTTGAGAGAATTTCTATGAGCTTTTTCTCTTTTGATGCAGGGTTGAAGACACTGTAGGAAAGATTGGGCCTTTCGTATGACTGGCTGAATGATGTACCATTCTTTTTGAAAAGTAATTTGTTGCAAATATCTTTTTGTACTTCCTTAGTTGCGGATGCTGTCAAAGCAATCACAGGTACCTCGGGAATACTCTCTCTCAACATTGCTATTTTCAGGTAGGATGGGCGAAAGTCATAACCCCATTGGGAAATACAATGAGCTTCATCTACAGCAATCAGGTTGATCTTTAAAATGGGGAGGTATTCTAAAAATAGTTCTGTTTCTAACCTTTCCGGTGAAACATAAAGAAACTTGTAATTGCCGTATGCAGCATTCTCCAGGCTTTGCTTCACTTCATGATACTTCATGCCGCTATGAATGGCCAATGCAAAAATTCCATGTTTCTTTAAATTAAGAACCTGGTCTTTCATCAATGCAATGAGCGGAGTTACCACCACACATATTCCGGGCAGAATCATAGAAGGTACCTGGAAGCACAAAGATTTTCCACCACCCGTTGGCATTACGGCAAGTGTATCTTTCCCTGCCAGCACAGATGAGATAATGGGCTCCTGCAATGGCCTGAATGAAGAATAATGCCAGTATTTTTGTAATGCTTCCCCGGGCGACATATCATCAAAATAAAATCATTTTAATTTTACCATCCATTAAATGTTCGATAATAGTATTTTGAATATGAAGGTGATTGAAATTGACTATGACCTCAGGGAAATAGAGACTGCTGTAAAGAAATTCTTAAATGTGGTAAAGAATGCGCGGGTGCTGGCCTTTAGCGGGGAATTGGGCTCGGGAAAAACGACTTTTATTGCAAAGTATTGTGAGCAGTTGGGAGTTTTGGCTATTGTAAATAGCCCCACATTTGCAATCGCTCAGCAATATAGTTATCCCGGGGGAAATATATTTCACATGGATTTGTATCGTATCCGTGATGAGGAGGAAGCTGTAGATACAGGGTTGGCAGATTGCATTGATTCCGATGATCTCTGCCTGGTTGAGTGGCCGGAGAATGCTCCGGGAATATTGCCCGAAGATGCAATCCGTACACACATTCATATTTTAGGAACGGAGCGTCGCGGGCTTGAAATCCATATTCCCTCACCGGCTATGTGATTTTATTGTTATTTTTAAGGATAAATTTTCTTCATGGCTTCATCAAAACCTTTTGTGTCACCTTCCTTTACATACGAAACACTGGAAGAAACATTAGACATTAAACCAAAAGGGGCAGAACTTCATATTGGCATTCCCAAAGAAAACTCTTTCCAGGAAAATCGTGTGCCACTGACCCCGGAGGCTGTGAGTGTGTTAGTGGCAAATGGCCACCAGGTGATCATAGAATCCAAAGCGGGTGACGGCGCCAGTTACCAGGATAAAGATTTCAGCGATGCTGGAGCTAAAATTGTTTATTCAAAAAAGGAGGTATATGAATGCCATACCATTGTGAAGAGCGCTCCTGTTTGTGAAGCTGAGATTGAGTTATTAAAACCGCACCAGTTCATCGTTTCGCCAATTCACGTTTCAGCGATGAAGCGTGAGATACTCGAGAAGATGATGGAGAAAAGGATCACAGCACTGAGTTTTGAAAACTTGAAAGACGACAGCGGACACAATCCTATCGTGAGGAGCATGAGCGAGATAGCAGGCAGTGCTATCATGCTGATAGCAGGTCACTATCTGAGCAATTCTAATAATGGCAAGGGAGTACTCGTAGGTGGTATTTCGGGTATCCCGCCAACCAAGGTGATCATCATCGGAGCAGGAATTGTGGGTGAGCAGGCAGCCCGTACAGCCCTGGCTATGGGCGCCAGCGTCAAGATATTTGACAATAGTATTTATCGTTTAAAACGATTGCAGAATAATATCGGTACACGTATATACACCTCCGTTATAGAACCCGGAATCTTAGGTAAGCAACTCAAGACATGTGATGTGGCCGTAGGTGCATTGGCAGCATCCGGCGGCAGAACACCGATGGTGGTTACAGAAGAAATGGTTAGTCGTATGAGAGCCGGAAGCGTGATTGTAGATGTAAGCATAGATCATGGTGGTTGTTTTGAAACATCCCGGATTACATCACAAGACGATCCGGTATTTAAGAAATATGATGTAATTCATTATTGCGTACCCAATATCCCCAGTGGTTTTGCAAGGACTGCCTCACAGGCTATTAGCAACGTGTTGATGCCACTGATGCTTGAAATGTCAGAAGATGGAGGGCTGGAGAATATGGTCTGGTATAAGATCAACATTCGTAGTGGTATTTACCTTTTCAAAGGATCTCTCACAAATTTCCACCTGAGTGAGCGCTTTGATTTGAAGTTTACTGACTTGAATTTGTTGATCGCGAGTAAGCGTTAAGGCTATCCTTCGATATACACCCTTTTTACCCGTGTAGATATACCCGTTATAATTTCGTAAGGAATGGTATCTGCCCATTGTGCCAATGTTTGCAAAGAAATCTGTGAACCAAATACTTCCACTTCGTCACCTACTTCTATATTGCCGATGCCTGTAATATCGATCATTGCCATATCCATACAAATATTGCCTACCACGGGTGCTGGTTTGCCTTGTACATACATTTTTCCCACTCCATTTCCCAAAAGCCTGGGATACCCGTCTGCATAACCAATACCAACAGTGGCAATGATCTTGTCCTTTCGAAGGATGTTGCAGCCATAGCCTACGACTTCTCCTTTTTTTACTTTTTTAATTTGTGATATGGTGGTGGTGAGTTTATGAACAGGCTTTAATTGATTCGAAATTTTGGGATTGCTATCAATACCATACATGCCAATACCAAGGCGTACCATGTCCATTTGAAATTTCGGAAACCGACTGATGGCTGATGAGTTGGAAATATGGCAGAGAAATGGATATGGAACAGATTGCCTGAGTTTATCAACAATTTTGCTGAAGGTTGCAAACTGTTTGCGTGTAAATTTATCGTGCTCAGGATTATCGGCAGAAGACAAGTGGCTGAATACCGACATGACGTGGATGTTGTCATTCTTTTTCAATTTTTCGACTAACCTTTTGATTTCAGGATTCACAAATCCCAGGCGATGCATTCCGGAATCAATCTTGATGTGTACCGGGTAATGTTTCAGTTTTCTTTTGGCAAGAAATGCAGAAAAGCTATCCAATAGTTCATGTGAATATAATTCAGGCTCCAGCCTGTTTTTTACCAGGGTGTCAAATCCCGTTTGCTCTATATTCAGCACCATTACCGGAAGCGTGATGCCTCCATCCCGGAGTGCTACTCCTTCATCAGTATAGGCTACCGAGAGATAATCAGCTTTGATAAATTCCATCAGCGAAGCGATCTCGTTACTACCGCTTCCATAGGCAAGTGCTTTCACCATTATCATCAGCCTGGTACCCGGATTGAGGAAGTTGCGGTAACACCTGATATTATCAATAAGGTTGCTAAGGTTTATGGTTAAAACTGTTTTGTGCAGTTGGGCTTCCAATACGCTACTGATTTTTTCGAATTCGAAAACACGCGCTCCTTTGAGCAGAATGGCTTCATCCCGGAAGTTATATGTAAAAATTTGTTTTAGAAATGAATCAGTATCATGAAAAAAAGTACTGTTGGGAATAAATGAAAATAATTGTTTTTCATTCCGGATTTCCTTTCCGATACCGATAAACCTGTCAATTTTTTTCCCATGCAACAATGTAGCTACTCTTTTGTATAACAGATTGGGAGGGAGGCCTGATCCTACAATATCAGAAAGGATCAGGGAATGAGATTTGTGTTTTTGCTTATTTAAGAAATCAATGGCTATGGATAAAGATTGTAAATCGTTGCTGTAACTATCATTGATAATACTGCATTGATGGATCCCCGGTTTCATCTCCAGTCTCATGTTGACACTGCTAAGTGACTGAAATCTTTTTAATGCTTCATTGGATACTATACCTATTGCAGTCATTGTTACAAAAACGGTAACAGCATTTTCTATAGAAGCACTATCTGTAAATGGGATACAAACATTTTGAACATACTCACTCGATGAGACGGTTATTTCTGCAGTTTCATATACCTGCTTCTTTACGTTATAGCTGTAGGTGGAATCGATTCTACCCCAGTCAAAAAGTCTTTTACCGGCATCGTAATTCAACTTTGCCATCTCTTTTCTTATCTGCTGCTGATTAGGAAAGACAATTGTATCAGCGTCTTTAAAGAGAAGTAATTTTTCATGGATTTTTTGTTCTTTGTTATTGAAGCCTTCACCATGAGCGCTTCCGATATTGGTGAGCACTCCGATATCAGGCATTATCATCTTTTCGAGTTCAGCCATTTCTCCCGGTTTGCTGATGCCTGCCTCAAATATGCCGATGGTGTGGTGTGCGCGTATTTGAATAATACTGAGAGGAACTCCGATCTGTGAATTAAAACTTCTCGGGCTTTTGATTACTGCATGATCCTTCGATAGTAATTCAGATAGCCATTCCTTTACAATGGTTTTGCCGTTGCTTCCGGTGATCCCAATAACTTTTAATTGTTGAAATCTCTTCCTGTGAAAAATTGCAAGTTGTTGCAATGTTTTCAGAGCGTTTTTTACGATGATGACATTGCTCCCCTGCAATACAATTTTATCAGGGACTGTTTCGGTTACAAAATTTCTAACTCCATTCTTATACAGTTCCAAAATAAAAACAGATGCATCCCTATGGTCGGTATGTAATGCCCAAAACAGGGTAGTAGCCGTCTCAGGAATCTTGCGGCTGTCTAACGAAATAAAATCCAGGTGGGTATTTTCATTTTTTGATAACCAACTGCCATCAATGATGGAGCAGATGTCATGAATATTATAATCAATGGGAGCTGTCAATTTCTTTTTGCCTGTTTTTGTACAATGAAAATACAATAGAACCTCCAATGCACAACAAAATCACTGCGAGAGATACCACAATGTGGATATGAATATCAAAGAAGGTGATCAGCATTTTTACGCCTATAAAAACCAATACAATAGCAATGCCTTCATGCAGGTATTCGAATTTGTTGACGGCTCCCTTGAGCAAAAAGAATAGGGATCGCAGCCCTAATACTGCAAAAATGTTTGAAGTGTAAATCACCATTTTATCCTGTGTGATGGCAAATACAGCAGGAATAGAATCTAATGCGAAAAGAATATCTGTGCCTGCTAGCAAAATCAATACAACAAAATGTGCTGTATAGAACCGTTTTCCATTTCTCCTGATTACGAATTTTGGTCCTTCTCTCTCGTGGGTCAAAGGAAAGATCCGCTTCAGCATTCGGTAAATGAAATTATCATTCGGATCAAATTCACTTTCAGTATCTGCAAAAAACATCTTGGCACCTGTGATCACCAGGATGACTCCGAAGATGTACAATATCCAGTAAAATTTTGCGATCAGCACGATCCCAACAGTAATAAATATCACTCTTAATACAATGGCGAGTAAGATACCATAGAGCAATAACCTGTTGGTATATTTTTCAGGAATCCTGAAAAATGTAAAGATGAGAATGAAAACAAAGATATTATCAATACTCAAGCCCCATTCCATGAAATAAGCGCTCAGGTATTCAAGTGCCTGGGTTTGGCTGTCTTCAAACCATACGAAAATGCCATAAGCAATTCCGAGGCTTACCCAGAAGATGGTTTGGTACAGTGCCTGTTTGATAGTTACTGCTTTCCCTTTTTTGCTCAGTAACCCAAGGTCGAATACAACGGCAGTGATGAGTAATATTCCAAACACTAAATAACTCCATTCAGTAGGTGTCATGATCTTGATATGTTCAACCTTTGATGATACTTTTTCCTGCGGATATACTGATAAACAAATCCGATGGCCAGGATGAGTAATATAGGAATCAGGAAATTCAGCATCTGCCAGAGCGTTTTCTGATCATCAACTTTCTTGCTATCCAGCAACCTCAATTTGAAATCCTTAGCCTTTGCCTGCATCAACCCGGACTCATTGATCAGGTAAGCGATGCAATTTTCAACGAACGTATGATTTGCAAATTGATATTCAAACTGTGTACCTATTGTAAAGGGATTCACACCCATTGGCAATGGCCTGTCCTTGTAAATATTATTGAGGGGAATATCGCCATCAGCAACGATGATTATTTTATTTTCCTGGATATTTTCGGGAAGATATGACGAGCCTGCATCTGCAAGTGTGTCCATCATCTCATGGCTCATGCGATTCCTGTAAAGAGAAGTGAATTTACCTTCCAGCAATACGGCTGCCGGTATTCCATTTCTTGTAAAAGCAGCATCTACCGGCGCATTCCTGTTTTCGGCACCACTGATGAGTGCCGGCGTTTCAATGGTTCTTGAATTAGGAGAAGTGCTTAGCAATATTGTTTTGCGTACTTGCTCTGCCTTGACGGTATCTATTGAGTTCACAAACCTTCCTGCTACCAGTCCTACATTTTTTGTGATTACACTTTCCGGATTGGGCTGTAGTAATGGGAAATAATTCCAGTGCATCAATTCGTACTGGCCGCTGTTATTGACATTGAATGGAAGGTAGTCACTTTGCAAATCCATGATCAGATCGGGATTGATCCGAACGCCATACTTGAAAAACAAATCCTGCAGATTCAGGTTTCTGTCATAAGCCACTACCTGGTTCTTGATTTGGAGGCTGTCCATTTCAGCTTCCAGCCTGTCTATGAAAACAAGTAGTTTACCACCACGCATCACGTATTGATCGATCTTTAATTTTTCTTCTTCGGAAAAAGGTTTTGTTGGTTTGGTGATGATGAGCAATTTGAATGTATCGGGGATGCCCTTTTCTTTTTCAAGGTCGATGGTGAAGACATCATAGTTGGGATGTAAAATATTTTCTACAAGATCGTAGGTATTAGATCCCGTAGGCTCTCCATTTCCAATGGCATAGGCAACCATTGGTTTAGTGGACTGCCGGAGTTTTTGGATGGCACTTGCGAATTGATATTCGAACTGAGATTCTGCTGCATTGAGATCAGATGGGGTGATCACAGGCCTTGCTGCAGGATAGAGGTTGATGGCAGCAAGCTTACCTCCGGACATGGCTGCTGCCGCGGGATATACATATTGCGATTGCTCACCCGCTTTCAATTGTACTTTCAGATTAATTGGGATAATGTTCATCGATTGTAGCGTATCTGCCCAATGAACATTGGTGCCAGGCACTAACGATTCCGGCTCCACTACTTTGTAGTGAATCCTTCCATGAGAGTATTCTTTGAATTCCGAAAGCAATTCGGTGGCACTCTGCGAAAGCATTCTAAAACCTGCAGGCAAATCTCCTTTTAAGAATACATAAATATTAATATCCTCTTTAGTGCCTTTGAGAATTTTCTTTACAGGTTCAGAGATCGTAAATCGCTTCTCATTAGTCAGGTCAATACGCTTGTAGGTATTAAATGAAAGTATATTGATGAGTACAATGGCGACAATGACTATGATCCATTGAATAGCCTTCGTTGATTTCTTCTTCATCATCATCGTTTTTGAATGTTTTGACGTGATGCAAACAAAAACAAGTAGATCAGCGAAAGAAAATAGACAATATCCCGTGTGTCAATGACACCACGGCTGATATTCTGATAATGCAGATCGATGCCAAGCATTTCAATATAATAATCGATATTTCCCCTGAACAAATTAATTTTGCTCAACGCACTGAATCCAAAATACAACAACAAGCAAAAAAATGCTCCGGACAAAAAGCTAACGATGGCATTGGATGAAAGTGTAGAGCACCAGATACAAATGGAAGCAAAGACAGCAACCAGGAAAATCAAGCCGATGTATGAGCCAGTGATTCCTCCGGTATCAATACCTCCGGTGGCTGACAGCGTGCTGATCGTGACAGGGTAAAGCAAGGTGGGAATGAGGGCAATGATGGCAACAACAAGTACAGCAAGATATTTTCCGCCAACGATTTCCCAACTACTGAGTGGAAGTGTTTTTAATATTTCGAATGTTCCTGATTTGAATTCATCAGAAAAACTGCGCATGGCAATGGCAGGGATCAGAAAAATAAATACCCACGGCGCCAAAGAAAAAAATGGTTCGAGAGTGGCATATCCGAGGTCAAAAATATTGCTGTCTTTCAGTACAAAGAGATAGAGAGCTGTTACCACCAAAAACAAAATGATGGCGATATATCCGGCCAGTGAACTGAAAAATTGCTGCAATTCCTTGCGGGCGATTGCAATCATTAATAATCGATTTTTTTAAGCGGTGAAAAATAGTCAAAAGTATTTGATTAATAACAATATTGACTATAATCATCGTTTCTATTAATATTTTTTTAGGCCTACATATATAAAGAACCTTCACTTGACGGCAATTTTATTACTTACCGTTTCAATAATCAATGCCAAAATTGTATGGCGCGAAAATACAAAAACCGGTTATGTTGAGCAGCAGGGGAAAGAAACCTGGCCATCCCTGAATACATGACAAATTATTATTTCACATTCAACAAAGTCACCGGTGATCTGAATATTGCCGTTGTGATCTACATGAATACCTATAGCGCTGGATTCAACACAAATGCGAATTGCTATGACCTGGTAGCCGGGATCAGGAAGGCTATTTCGAAAGCATAAGCCATTGATCATTCCACACTCAATTCCCCAACCGGTTGAAGGTAATCTTAAATGCCACTGAGGAAGATGGGTACAGGGCAATTCTGATCAATTTTGACGAAAAAATCACTTTTATCTAAAATAATAGGATATGACGACACTTTCAATATTATTGAACTTGAAATCAAGAGCACTTTGAGTCCGGGTATCTACATTTTATTGATGTGGGGAAAAGGTTATAGCAAAAGCCAACAACTCCATCTGAAATAAATTGCTGAGGTTGAGCAGCGTTTTTGAAAATGCATCTGTCTTATAACGAGTAAGAACGCCCGTTTTTTCCTGCCAACGGAAAACAATTATACCTGAAAAGCAATCTGTATTAAATTTGTTTACCTAAACAGGCTGTAACCGGCTCCCTGACCATGGGAGCTTTTTTTATGCATTAAACTGGAAGCCTTACACTGCGAAACTCTCTCCGCAACTACAACTGCGGCTGGCATTTGGGTTATTGAAATAAAACCCTTTCCCATTGAGTCCGTCAGAAAATTCGAGAGTAGTATTGACGAGGTACAAGAAACTGCGGAGATCTGTTACTATTTTGATCCCTTTGTCTTCAAATTCCTGATCCTTGGGCTTCAGTTCCTTGTCGAAGTCCAATTTATAGCTGAGGCCACTGCAACCACCACTCACCACACTTACCCTCAGAAAATATTCTTTTGGGTTGTAGTCAGAATCCTGCATTATCTGCAACACACGTTTTTGGGCATTATCACTTACAAAAATCATTCTGTAAAAATAAAAAATTTCAGAGACGAGATGTTGGTATCCGATGGAATTAGTATTTCATTAATGAAGTGCTTCACTTTTGTCCCTGTTGGTGCGGACACCAACAGGGACAGTCCGCCATGAACTGTGTCACCTCTGGCAAGTAACACGGAAATGGGACACCCGTTAGTTGTCGGATTAGAAATACACCATGTTTCATTAATGCTGTGCTTCGCTTCTTTCAAATGCATAAATTTACAGCTATGAAAATTCCACTGCTGCTTGTTTCATTGCTGCTTGTTCTGAACTCATATTCTCAGCAGACATCCTTTTTTGTGAAAACAAATGATTCACTTCCTTTCCTGAATTATGGATTGGGAACAGACAGACTCGGAGGTGCTAAGATGACATTCCTGGATAGTAATGTGGTGCTGAAAGTGGTTGATAGTGCGGGTTCGCAGTACAGGGTGCAACTCTCCTCCTTTCACAGCGCCTGGATTGAAAAGAATAAAGTGTTGCCTGTTGAGCTGCATCAAACTCCACAATCTCTTACTGGAAGCTGGAAGGTTTATGGTGATTCATTGTTCGACTATGTGTCTATTTCTATGCCGGCAAGATTGCCTTATACCAGCCGTATGGACATTCATCCCTCGAGAATTGTTGTCGATATTTTTGGCGTTACCAGCAATACGAACTGGATCACACAACTGAAAACTGTTCGCGAGGTGAAAAATGTATGGTATGTACAGCAGGAAGATGATATGATGCAGGTTTTTATAGAGTTGAAACATCAGCAATCCTGGGGTTATCACGTCTTTTACGACAGTTTGCAGAGGTTAACCATTCGTGTGAACAGGCAACCCTCAGTACTCAGTTTGAAGAACCTGAAAATAGCTGTGGATGCGGGACACGGCGGTGATCAAACAGGAGCGACTGGAATTAAGACCGGTATTCTCGAAAAGGATTATACATTATTATACGCAAAAGAATTGCGCACTGCCCTGAAACAAAAAGGTGCAAAGGTTTATATGACGAGAGAAAAGGATACGACACTTACAATGTTTGAAAGGCTGACGGGCCTTCATAAAGAGCAACCAAAACTTTTGGTAAGCATTCACTTCAACAGTTCTTCGAAAGACACTGTCAGGGGTGTCAGTACTTATTACCGGTATGTGGGCTTCAGGCCACTCAGTGCATTTGTGCTGGATAGGGTCCTTGCTTTGGGGCTGAATAATTATGGAAATGTTGGCAATTTTAATTTTTCATTGAATGGCCCTACTGAATTTCCAAATTGTTTGGTGGAAGTTGCCTTCCTCAGTAATCCGGCCGATGAAAAAAGAATACGCAATCCTCAGTTCCGAAAACAAGTAGCCCAACAAATCGTTCGTGGAATTGAAGACTTCCTCAAGTCTTGCAGAGAATGAATAATA
Organism: Chitinophagaceae bacterium; assembly: GCA_039811325.1. GTDB lineage: Bacteria > Bacteroidota > Bacteroidia > Chitinophagales > Chitinophagaceae > Ginsengibacter. The sequence goes on from JBDHYH010000053.1 coordinate 24,413, forward strand.
CTTATCTATAGAATTACACAATGATTCTTCTCAGTGGCTCTCCGTGTCTTCTCTGTCATACTTCTCTGTGTAATATTTTCTTACAAATAGTTACACAGAGAACCACAGAATTGTACATAGGATTTTCTTCTCAAGAATTCTCTGTTTCTTCTCTGTCCCAAAAAAATAATGAAGCTATTGAGGCTAACTTAATTTCTCCAACGCGTTGCGTAGTTTCTCCAGCATTTCAGTTATCTGCTCTTTCCTGCATGTTCCTACACTCAACCGATACCAATCAGAGTCTTTAGACGCCCCAAAAGCGTTAAAAGGTACTACTGCAAGTTTGGCCTCACTGAGTATATAGGATGTTACATCTTTTTGCGTTGAAAGCACATGTCCTTCCTTCGTTTTAGAACCTTTCAGACTCAGGCGAATCGTGAGATAAATCGCTGCTTCCGGTTTGCATGCATCTACTTTGAAGCCTTCGTTTTTCAAAACCTGGAAACCTTCATAGATGGTCTGCAATCTTTCTCTCAACTCATGCTTAAAAATTTTGAAATATGCATCTATTGCGTCGTACTTCTTTAGGTAAGCCGCAGTTGCGTTTTGTTCGGCCATTGGACTCCATGCACCCACATGGCTGTTGATCGCACGCATTTTGTTCAATACCTTCTGAGGTCCCAATGCCCATCCAACTCTTACCCCGGTAGCAGCAAAAGCCTTGCTGATGCCATCGATGAAGATGGTGTATTCTTTCATCTCAGGCCGCAGGCCTACAGGAGTATAATGCTGTGTATCGCCATAAGTGAGCGTCCAGTACATTTGGTCATACAACAGGTACAATTTCTTTTCGTCAGGCGCACGGCGTGCATTCTCTTCAAGCACCAGGTCGCAAATCTTTTCCAGTTCTTCTTTTCTGAAAACTGTTCCGGTCGGATTGAGTGGTGAACAAACGGCTATCAACACAGCTTTGTCTATATGTGGCGCTATGCTTTCTGCTGTTGGCATAAAATTATTTTCGACCGGAGCATCGATGACAATGTGCTGCCCGCCGGTGAAGTGAACGTAATGATTGTTGTTCCAACTCGGCACAGGGTAGATCACTTTATCTCCGTCATCTACAATGGCGCGGTAGGCAGTGTAGATGAGCGGACGTCCACCGGCTGCTATCAGCACTTCGTCTGGCGTATATTCTAATCCTTCATACTTCCTGATAAATTGTGATACTGCTTCTCTCAATGATTGAATTCCGTTGGCAGGCGGATAAGTAGTTTTTCTTTCCCGATATGCTTCGCAAATCAGATCTTCAAGTTCCTGAGGAATAGGGAAGATGGAAGAGTCAAAATCACCTATTGTAAAATTGAATATCTTTTCTCCCTTGCTGATTCTTTCTCTGATCTCACCTCCCAGTTTTACAATCTCACTTCCAATCAATGTTTCTGAAAGTTGGCTTA
>JBDHYH010000054.1:0-25677 GCA_039811325.1 Chitinophagaceae bacterium
GGGAAGGGGACACAGTCTGAGAAAATCATTGCTACCCACCACCTGATACACCTTTCAACCGGTGATTTATTGAGAAGTGAAATTGCACGTAAGACAGCGCTTGGCATGGAAGCCAAGAAAATCATGGACCGGGGTGAACTGGTACCTGACGTTGTGGTTATAGGCATGATAAGTGATGCCGTAGAAAATAACCGTAATGCTGAAGGTTTCCTGTTCGATGGTTTTCCACGTACAAGTGTTCAAGCTGCCGAATTAGACAAATTATTAAAATCTAAAAACACGTGTATTGATATTGTCCTCGCAATGGAAGTAAGCGAGAATGAACTCATTCACCGGCTGCTGAAACGAGGAGAAACGAGTGGCAGGTCTGACGATGTCAATGAAGACATCATTCGGGCACGCATCGCAGAATACCACAAGAAGACAAGTTCAGTCCTTGATCATTACGAAAAGCAAGGCAAAGTGTTTCATGTAAAGGGGGAAGGCACGATTGATCAAATATTCGAAAGACTGGATTCTAAATTGTCTGAAGTAAGAAAGAATCAGGTGTGCTGAGTTGTGTCCACTACCGTGTAGTGCATTGTGAGTATCTTGCCATTCCGATCTGCCAAGGCAAAGAGAAATCTCAAAGTGATTTTTGAGTTAAAGTTCAAAGTTTAAAGTTTATGGAATAACTGATTTAACGTGTATAGGAAAGAATTACCAGGAATAGCCTATCGTCTGGTATCATTCCTTTATAGTGCTGTTTATAATTGGTGAATAACGGTACAAAATGGATTATTCAACTAACTGAAATATTTACATAGTTTTATTTACCTAAATCTTAATTAATTATGGCTGAACAAAAAATTTTTGAAGCAAGTCCGGAAGCAAAAGGAAAAGCAAAGCAGCTCCGGCTCTTCGCTTTTTTGGCATGGATCATTGCTATTGCAGGTGAAGTATTTGCAATTCTGAAATTGATCCACAACGAAACGCTTACCTGGTTGATCCTTGCTATTGTAGTGATATTGATACTCGCTGTCACAGGATCGCTCCTTTGGAAAAAAGCCAACAGGTTGGATCCAACATCAGAAAAAAATAAAGCACGGTTTTTTGTGCAAAATCAATTGGGTGCTATTATGAGCGTCCTTGCGTTCCTGCCCTTGGTGATTTTCATTTTTATGAACAAGAACATCGATGGAAAAACAAAAGGCATTGCCGGAGCTATTGGAATCGTTGCGTTGCTGATAGCAGGTATTACAGGTATCGATTTCAATGCACCATCTATCGAAAAATATACCAAGGAAATCAATGCACAGACAGATTCGCTGAAGCAAATCAATATGGGCAGCGACCTGGTGTATTGGACCAGGGAGGGAAATAAGTACCACATCTATGAAGACTGTTACCACATTAAGAACCGCCCTGAAATTTCGAATGGTACTGTAAAGCAGGCATGGGAAAGCAAAGGCATTTCAGAGCTCTGCCTTACCTGCAAGAAAAGAGCCATGAAAGAGCATAACATTACTTCACTTCCATCATCTTCCGAAACGGAACCGGTGAGTAATGCCGCAGATTCTACACAATAGATACTAATCTTTTGTTGAGCATAAAAAAAACCGCCGTATGAATGCACGGCGGTTTTTTTATGCTCATATTTTTCTTTCTTCTCCATTTTTATTATGTAAGGTTACCTCTTCAATATTTTGGAATAAAAATAAAAGCAAGAGTATATTTTGAAATTATTTTTCAGACATAAAGTATCCTCAATTTTCCTCTTAATATACCTTCTGTGGTGGATATTCATGATCTATTCATTATTATTTACACCAGATCCGGATTATCCGGTATGTAATCCTTTGCCGTTCGTATTTATTGCCCTTACTCTCCTTTTAGGGATAGTATATTCAGCAGCCCTAAGCATTAAATTGCTGCAAAGAACATCCGATAGCAAAGAAGACTACTTGATTTTTCTCGCAATTGTAACGCTTCCGCTATTTGGTGGTTTTCTTTATTTGATTAGTAAAGCATAAGGCAGAAGCACGGCTTGATCTTCACTGTAACACCATTAACCATCAATCATTAACCATCAACAATTAACCATTAACAATTAACAATTAACCATTAACCATTAACAATTATCTCCTCACCATCGTCAATATTGTAGCCACCCCCACCAGCGGATCATCAGTATTGTCTAATATTTCCACATACCACTTTACAATTCCTTTTGGAATATCACTTCCTTTGGGGAGTACCTCACCGGGCTTTGCTTCTTTGATCTCCTGTGTCTTTTTTTCCTTGCAGGTAAACCTGACAAAAATTTCATCACCCGGATAAACGGGTTTGGTAAATCGTAATTCTTCAATACCATAGTTCAATAACACAGGATTCTTTTCATAATCATCGACAAACAAGCCTGCAGCCGCACTCATGATAAAATAGCCATGAGCCACCTGCTTCTCGAACATCGTATCTGAAAAATCAGTCGACTCAATGTGAGCATAAAAATGATCGCCACTCAAATCTGCGAAGCGATCAATATCCTCAGAGGTTATCTTTCTCTTTTCAGTGGTCAATTGATCGCCAATTTTCAAATCGTCAAAATGTTTTTTGAATGGGTGGACATCAGATTGAAATCCTTTTGCACCTGGAGTGAATACACTGGTAATAGCCGTAAGCATGGTAGGCGATCCCTGCAATGCAACACGCTGCATATAATGCCTGATACCCCGCAACCCTCCCATCTCCTCTCCTCCTCCTGCCCTGCCCGGGCCGCCGTGCACCAGCAACGGAAGAGGCGAGCCATGACCGGTACTTTCCTTTGAACAATCCCTGTTGAGTACTAACATGCGCCCGTGATAGTTACCTGCACCCAAAACAAAAGAACGCGCAATAGCTCCATCATTGGTTACAATGGTGCTGCACAAGCTCCCTGAACCCAATTTAGATAATGCAATTGCTTCATCAATATTTTTAAAAGGCATTAATGTACTTACAGGCCCAAAAGCCTCCACAGTATGGACTTCCATATTTTCAAACGGGCTCTCATTCTTAAGCAATAACGGGCTGATAAAAGACCCTTTTTCAAAATCCGCATCGATGACATCAATTGCATCTAATGTACCATAAACGATTTCCGAATTAGCCATAAGTTTATGTACCTGTTGCAGCACCTCCTTCCTCTGTTGACTTCCGGCCAGCGAACCCATTCTCACTTTTTCATTTTGCGGATTGCCAATTGTTGTTTGTTGAAGGCTCCTGGAAATACCACTCCAAACATCCTCCATCTTGTTTTCCGGAACAAAAATTCTGCGGATAGCAGTACACTTCTGCCCGCACTTCACGGTCATCTCCTTTCTGATTTCTTTGATGAAAATATCCCATTCCGGCATTTCAGGTGTTACATCCGCGCCGAGTACAATACAGTTTAAGGAATCAGCTTCCATATTGAAAGGCACATTCATGTGCAGGATATTCGGGTTGGACTTCAGCATCAATCCCGTTGCAGCCGAACCTGTGAATGATACGACATCCTGAGATTGCACATGATCCAGAATATCTCCTGCACTTCCACAAATCAATTGCAGAGCACCATCCGGTAATATTTTAGAAGCGACTATTTCTTTGACGACTGCTTCGGTAAGATAACTCGTGATCGTCGCAGGTTTTACGATGGCTGCTACTCCGGCCAAAAGATTCACCGCTATTTTTTCCAGCATCCCCCACACCGGAAAATTATAAGCATTAATGTGAACAGCTACTCCTTCCTTAGGAATCAGGATATGTTGTGCTGCGAAAGTCCCTCCTTTGCTCAGACCAATATTCTCTCCGTCTAATGCAAAAATTTCATCAGGCAGTTTCCTGCGTAGCGATGCATTAGAAAATAAATTCCCGATTCCACCTTCAATGTCTATCCAGCTATCGCCACGTGTAGCGCCGGTCATCAGGCTTATGGGATAAAATTTTTCTTTCACAGAAGTGAGATGCAATGCAAGAGCCCTAAGCATTCTGCCTCTTTCTTCAAAAGTCATCCTTCGCAGTACCAGGCTCCCTTTGGCCCTTCCATATTCCAGGATATCTTTAAATTCCAACCCCCGGGTGGTAGCGGTTGCAATCAATTCTCCGGATACAGCATTATATAATGGTAATCCCGCACCATCGCCTTCTATCCATTTGCCTAAAACATAATTTTTCAATTTCATAATATCAAAACTTGATAATTTGCTATGTTACAAAAAATAAACTTACTCATTCTCTGGTGAGCATTTTGTAAATTTCCGTTTTTTCTAAACATGCAAAAGATATGGAAGAAGGTTATGTAAAGTGCCGGCGTGAAAACAAAATTTCAACAATTGAATTTTTTCATCCACTCAGCAATTCTATGCCGGGTGTACTGCTGAAAGAACTATCCCAAAACATCAGGGAAGAAAGTGAATCTGATAGCGCAGTTATTGTGTTGAAAAGTGCAGGTGATAAAGCCTTCTGTGCAGGTGCAAGTTTTAATGAACTGATTTCAATAAAATCGGAAGAAGAAGGCATGAAATTTTTTTCAGGATTTGCAGAAGTCATCAATGCAATGCGTTCATGCAAAAAATTTATTATAGTGCGGATACAAGGAAAATGTGTAGGTGGTGGTGTAGGCATTGCTGCGGCGGCAGACTATGTAATTGCTTTGAGCAATGCAGATATTAAATTGAGTGAACTGGCACTTGGGATCGGGCCTTTTGTGATCGGCCCTGTAGTAGAACGAAAAACCGGTGTGGCTGCTTATAGCGAATTAGCGATTGATGCAGCCTGCTGGAGAACTGCTCAATGGGCCAAAGAAAAAGGCCTGTTTAATGACCTATGTGAAACGACTGAGCAATTAGACGATTCAATTAAGAAATTAACAACAACACTTTCTCAGTACAATCCCGAAGCCATGAGTGCCATGAAGGAAGTATTTTGGGAAGGAACTGATCATTGGAACGAGTTGTTACAAAAACGTGCAGCTATAAGTGGGAGGCTCGTTTTAAGCGAGGCCACAAGAATTGCAATAGAAAAATTCAGAAACAAGATTTAAGATGAAACTGTACCGGAAGGCTTTACATTTCCGGTTCTGACCAATGACCCCCAATGTTGGATTTCACCTTTCAATGCCCGCTTTAGTGATCTCAGCAATATCAGGTACATCATCTGTCTGTAGATAAGGCGCTGCGGTAATATCCAAAGCAATTTCTTCGGATTCTCCTTTTCAAATGCAAAAGCCAGGGCTGCACCGGCTACATCCACCATCGTAAAGATGAAATAATACAAGATGATCTTGGGCAAACTCAATACTATGATGTTGGTGGCCGAAAAAATAATGCTGAGTAGGAGAATAAGGTCAGCCAATGGAGCCAGGATGGTGAGGACGATCTGAAAGACAAGGATATTGGGCATTGCAATCATCCCAAAATTTCCGTAGCGTGGATTAAAGATGGCATAACGATGTTTCCAGAAACACTGCATGACACCAAAACTCCATCTGAACCGTTGCTTAAAAAACTGTTTGAATGTTTCAGGTGCTTCCGTATAACTAATAGCTTCGGTACAATTTCGCACAACATTCCCATCACTCAAAAGCCGCATCGTCAAATCACAATCCTCGGCAAGGGTATCTGTAGTGAAACCTCCCACCCTCAGCACTGCTTCCTTGCTAAAGGCGCCGATAGCACCGGGAACTACAGTGATACAGTTAAGCAGATCAAATGCCCGCCGATCAAAATTTTGTGAAGTAATGTACTCTATGCTCTGCCAGCGTGTAAGCATGTTTATTTCATTTCCGACTTTTACATTTCCTGCAACGGCTGCTACTTTCTCGCTGTCAAATTTGCTCATTAACCAACTAACGGCATCCTTTTTTAGCTGGGTATCAGCATCTACACAAACAATGTGTGAATATTGAGCCATTGAAATCCCCAGGTTGAGTGCAGATGCTTTGCCGCCATTCGGTTTGGTAAATACTCTTACCTTATCATTATTTTCAAATGCGGACAAAACACGGGAATAGGTAGCATCCTTACTTCCATCATCTACAAAGATGACTTCTATTAGCGGATAATCCTGGCCCAGCATACTGATGACAGTTCGTTCACTATTCACTTCTTCATTGTAGGCAGGAATGATGATAGATACACCATCCACACGCTTACCTAAAGAATCTGCTGCTTTCTGATCTTTTCTTCTCTGCATGGATGCTAAAATGATCATAAATAACATTCTACCCACTGACAGAATGATGGCAATAAGAAAAAGTGAGAATAACAATTTTCCGCTCCAGTAAGTACCATCAGCAAGCAAGAAATTGAAACTGTTGATCCAACGGTCACGCCTATTCGCAACAAGAGGCATTAATTCATCCCTGGATTTTCCCATTAATCCGCCAACTGTCGTGAACACATATCCTTTCTGCTTGAAATAATCTATAATGCGGGGCAATGCTTCCACGGTAGCTTCCCTGGACTCACCTCCCGCATCATGCAAAAGAATGATACTGGCATTTTCATTTTCAATTGCACTAATAACACGGCTTACTACGGAGTCTGCAATAACGCCTTTTTCCCAGTCTCTCGGATCTATTCCTTCATTGATAGTAAGATAATTTTCTCTGCGGCTCCTTTCTATTGGTGCCAGTTCTTCAAAAGTCTGTGGTTGAGAATCCGCATTGTATGGTGCACGGAACAGAACGGTCGAGTGGCCTGTAACGCTTTCAATCAATAGCCTTGTGAGTTCCATTTCGAGAGATGCCCGCCGGGGGCTCATTTCAGCAATGTTGTGATGAGTGTAGGTATGATTTCCTATTTCGAATCCATCCCGGAACTCACGTTGTAAAATGGGAATATTTTGTTGTGCCTGGATTCCCACAACAAAAAAAGTGGCCGGTACTTTTTCTTTCTCAAGTATGGACAATATCCGGGGAGTCCATTCCGCACTCGGTCCATCATCAAAAGTCAGGATTAGCTTGTGGCCTCTGCCACGAGTGGTATCTTCTGCAAATTTCCGAATCAGATATCCGCTTCCTACATCTACATATTTTTCTTCAGAGATTAATTTTTCCGTACTATCAATGTCAAAAGCAACTTCACCTTCATGAGGGCCTTTAATGATATCCAATACCTCGCCCTCTCCAATAAAATCGACCTTCGATAATCTTTGGATTCTTTCTAATTTACTAAAATCAAATGGAACCGTTATCAATGAGGAATCACTTAGGTTTCTGTCATAATAAATCCACATTCTTTCATCTTCACTACCTAATCGCCACAGTGCTGTGCCTGCAAGAGGGAACTCATCGCTGAATCTCAATACATTGAAAATGGTGGCTGCATCTGTAAACCAGACGTCATGCCTGATGGATTGAGAAGTATCGTCTTCATCTACGGTAGAATAGGCATAATGAAGGTTGTAACTGTTATCATCAAATGTGATTTCGCCTCCCGATTCATTCACTACATTCATTACATCACCAAAACTTAGCGATTCATCAAAACGACCATTGTTCCATCGTGTTCCGTAGCCGGCCACTCCCAGGATTACTTTTTCCGGAGGAATACCGGCAGTCACTACATCCATTGATTTTTCGATCCATTTTTGCCCACTGATTGGTCCAGGCCCAGAACCATCGCTGTGTTCGTCATAAGCCATCGCAATTACATAATCATTTACCTCTCCTAACGCCTTCAAATCATAACTATCATTGTTCATTGGAATATCGGTGGTCAGCAATAATGATTCTTTTTGAAACTTGCTTCTCAGTCTCCTTTCGAATTGCACAAAAAAACTGTTATCTTCTGTTGTCAATTCTTCGAAATCAATATTGATGCCTGCAAACCCATCTTGCTTTAAGAGTAATACGAGGTGATCAATGAATGCTTCCTGAATTGCAGCATTGCGAAGAATGGGTTGTATGAGTTTTCGATCGAAAGCATTCTTAGATGAATTGTAATTGGAAAAGATTGGGAGAATTTTGAGTCCATATTTTCTCATATATCCAAGAGAAGCTGAATCCATTCGGTTATCAATCGTGGGATGAGTGGTATCTACAAAGTACCACTCAGGAAAAATCATATTGAGTTTAGAGCCATGCCTTGCCAGGTCCAATTGTGAACTTACATCCCAGGGCACATAAAAGGCTGCCCTGATCAAACCGACATCCATCCTGGTGGAGGCATTCCTGACCCTGTGAAGCGAATCCTCGTGAAGTTTCCTGAGAAGAAATTTTTTGAAACCTGCAAACTTCTTATTCTGTTGATTTTTTAAAACGAGGGGATTGGATACATCGATAGCGTTGGCATAGGCTTTCCCCTTTGATTCTAAATTAGGGAGGCTTGGTAATGAACCAATATAAATCGTAATCAGCAAAAGAACAATCAACCCAAAGACGAGAATCAATATCAATCGGCCGGTCCAAATTATTTTCTTCCACCGTCCTTTACCTCCTGATTGAAAAATCTGCCTCGATTGTTCCATAAAATTTTAGGAAATGAAGTTAATACTTCCCCATATAAAGGTGAATAAAAATCCCTATCAATTAAACAGCCAAATCGAAATATTGATAAACCCGAAAAAAAAATTGGCCCGAGTAGAAACAAGGGCCGTTTACCAAAACTAACTGCTTATGAGAAAATTGTATTTTAAACTTTATACTTTAATAAAGGCAAAACTAATGCCAGAAAAAATCAACCAATCTATAATTTTCTAAAAGAAATCTAAAAAAAATAAGTCAGAAAGTGGTAACCGCAAGCTTTTAGAAAAACTACGGCGTACTTCTCCGCACACCTTTGCAGGATAAGGAAATTTGTACTAATACATTTTTGATTTTGATTTCTTGTACCCTGGCACCAGGGAATCGCTTCGTTATTTATCTTCCACCCCAGGCTAAACTTTCTAATCCATCTGAACCTTCTGAACAAAAAGAATGGCCCGAGTAGAAACAAGGGCCGTTTACCAAAACTAACTGCTTATGAGAAAATTGTATTGTCTGTGTTTACTGTCCTATTTTCAAAAGACATGCCAAAGGTATATACGAAAATACTATCACGGAAACATCCACTCAAAATTTAAAAAACTATTTACAAGACTTTCAAAAAGCGTTAAGATTTATCGTTGCTGCTAACATTTTGCTCCTATACTTGAAATATTCTAATGGGTACCGGGTGAAATAAACCATTCCCGAGTATTCATCAATTCCCCAATCAGTGTGTAAGTTTTTCTGCATTTTCGGCAAACTGTAAGGCATCAATAAATTCCTGAAGTTCCCCGTTGAGTACTTCATCAAGGTTATAAACCGTCATTCCAATCCGGTGATCTGTAACCCTGCCTTGTGGAAAATTATAAGTCCTGATCTTGGCGGACCTGTCTCCGGTACTTACAAGGCTTTTCCTATGCCGGGCTATTTCCTCTTCTTGCTTACGCACCTGTTCTTCATACAACTTTGTGCGGAGCATTTGCATTGCCTTTTCCCTGTTGGCAAGCTGGCTGCGTTCAGTCTGGCACATCACCACAACACCGGTAGGAATATGGGTGAGCATCACCTTGGTCTCTACTTTATTTACATTCTGCCCGCCCGCTCCACCACTGCGGGCAGTTTCCATTTTCACATCGCTTTCTTTTACCTCCACATCCACTTCTTCTGCTTCGGGCATTACAGCCACAGTAGCGGCGCTGGTATGTACCCGTCCACTCGCTTCCGTATCCGGCACCCGTTGCACCCGGTGGACACCGCTTTCAAATTTCAATGTGCCATATACATCGTCACCACTCACTTCCAGTTGCACTTCTTTGTACCCTCCTACGGTGCCTTCATTTTCACTTAAGACAGCAGTATGCCATCCTTTGTTTTCGCAATACTTGGTGTACATTCTAAGCAAGTCACCTGCAAACAATGAAGCCTCATCACCTCCCGTGCCGGCACGTATTTCCAGAATACAATTCTTTTCATCCTGGGGATCCTTGGGTATCAGCAAGGTTCTGATATGACTTTCCTGCGATTCCTTTTTCTCCTGCAACTGGGGTAGTTCTTCTTTTGCCATGGTTCTCATTTCTTCGTCATCGCTATTCAGCACCTCCTTGTTGAATTCGATATCATCCAATATTTTCAAATAGTCCATCCTTGCATTCACTATTTTTTCAAGGCTACGGTATTCTTTACTCAGTGATTTGTATTTGTTGTTATCACTTACTATTTCCGGATTGGAAAGAGAAACTGCCAACTGATCAAACCTTGCCTGGATTGCCTCTAACTTATCGAGCATGCATTTAAATTAAGGGCTGCAAAAGTAAAATAAAAAAGAATCTCACGCAGAAGCGCCGTGGAGGAATACGAAACGTAAAAAAGTATCGCTCGCAGAGATGCAGAGGAAGCAGAAGAAAATCCCGGTGAATTATAGAAAATAGCTACTCGAAAAAAAGAGAGTCCCGCATGGTAAGATATTCCACTCTGCGTGTTCTGCCCCTCTGCGTGAACTTATTTCAATAATAAAATTCTCAACGTATTCAATTCTCTGAATCCATCGATGTGCCATTTGAAATATTGCTCCATGAGCATCAGCATCTTTCTTCGGGTGGCACCATTCAATTTCAACATATCCACTTCTTCTATATTGGACATTTTTAAGAGTGAGGACAATACTGAATTGATCTGAATGGAACTTTCAGGAGTTGTATCTCCCAGCGAATCTATGAAAGCACCTTCACGCACGTCAAAGAATTGATTGCTTTCAGCAAAATTATTGCGCATTTGAAAACCAAGTAACGAAGGCCATTGCACTGCAAATAATAGTGGCACATTGGCAGCACGGGCAGGAGGCTGTGTGTCTAATTCTATCAGCAACCTTTCGACAAAGCCATACAATTTATAGTTCTGTTCTTCGTGGTGAATTGTCTTAAGAAGTAGTTCTACAATTAGTACTGCTGCTGAATGCCGCTCTACATCCGTAAAAATATTCAGATACAATTTTTTCCATTCTGCTTCTTTTATGCGCTGGAGATTCTTAAGTGAATTATGATACACTTGTAAATCAAGAATGGAGGCAGGCTGGTAAAGATGTCCTTTGGCCCCTTTGGTTTTGGACCTGACACCATTTACCATGTATGACTGCAATCCAAATTCACGTGTATATATAGTAACAACGGCGCTGGTATCACCATATTTTACATTTCTCAAAACAATACCGGAGGTCTGGAAGATCATAAGGCAAAGGTGGCAAATCCGTGATAATCAGGATAAATAAATATCCTTAAATGCAATTACAGACTTACTTTATCCGTTAGATACCTCGTAAAACCCCCTAATAATCCAAAATTTTATGATGAAGCAATTCTTAGGTTTACTCCTGATTTTATTTGCAAACACTGCATTTGCACAACGGCACGACATCTCACTGCGCCCGGCTTCTACCGGCCATAGCGGAACGGGAAGCAACATTGACGTGAAATATCATCGTTTCAATTGGAACATCAATCCTGACAATTCAAAGAACATTTCAGGAAATGTAACAACCTACTTTAAGACCACTCAAAATAATGTCAACAAGATTACATTTGATCTTAACAAAACTTCTTTTAATAATGCCGGCCTGGTCGTAAAATATCATGGCACGACATGTACGACGTCTTTCCCTTCTTCAGGATATACAGATATATTAACCATCACCCTGCCGGTTACTTTACCCAACAACACTCTGGATTCTGTAACTATTTCCTACAATGGCGTACCACCGGCTGTGAGTGGCCAGGCCGAAGGTTGTCAACAAAAAACAATCAATGGCTATCCGCTATTTTATACACTTTCGGAATCCTATGAAGACAAAGACTGGTGGCCCTGTAAAGCAGACATGCAGGATAAAATAGACAGCACGGACTATTATATTACTACGCCTTCCAAATACACTGCAGCAGCCAATGGAACACTGGTAAGCACCACCACCTCCGGTAGCAATAAGATTTATCACTATAAACACAGGTATCCTATTGCATCCTACCTTGTAGCTGTAGCAGTAACTCAATATGATGTGTTCAACCGTACACCTGTGAATATCAACGGCACTTTGGTACCGGTAGTGTATTATATTTCCAAGGGTAGGAATCCGAGTAGTGGCACTTTGAACAAATTTGATTATTGCAGGGACGAATTAGTAGCCTTCAGCAACCTGTTTGGCGACTACCCTTTCAAGAATGAAAAATATGGTATGTATGAATTCGGTTGGGGCGGTGGCATGGAACACCAGACTTTTTCAGCAATGGGCTGGAGTTCATTTAATTCCAATTCTACAGTGGCTCATGAACTCATGCACCAGTGGTTTGGAGATAAAGTAACCATGGCTACCTGGAACCATTTGTGGCTGGCTGAAGGATTTGCAAGCTATGGTGAGGTGCTTGCCGGAGAATTTGTTCCCGCTACCGGAATCAATCCAACAACCCAACGCGGAAGTAATAAAACCGCTGCCAATGGAAGTACCGAAAGAACTTATAGCTGCTACATACCAGATGCTTCCATTACTAATTCCAATATCCTTTGGAGCAGTGTCTATGGCAGTTCTGTTTACGACCGTGGTGGTATGGTAGTTAGTATGCTGCGTACCTTACTTGGTGATGATAAATTCTTCCAGGCATGTCGCGATTATTTAAGTGATCCGAATCTGGAATATGGATCTGCTACCACTGCTGATCTACAGGCGCACATGGAAGCGGCGTGCGGAGGATTTGATTTGTCAGGCTTCTTCAATTCATTTGTTTATGGCAACGGTTATCCGAGTTATTCCGGGGCCAGCGCTATCCAATGGGACCCAATTGGAGGAGGCAAAGTCCGTTTTAGAGTAAAAACTCCAACCAAAAGCTCCGGCTCCAACGTTTCAACTTATTATTCCGTGATTCCTCTGAGAGTACAGGGGGCGGGTGGCAAGGATACTCTGATAGTGTTGTACGATCAGGGAAGTATTGGTGTTTCTGTAGGAGGAGATGGCATTGCATTTGGTAATTCACCTACACCGGAAGTGTACGTCGGATTTGACCCTACTTCTGTTACATTTGACCCATACAACATGAGCCTTGCTGTTGGTACCACTACCCAAACTACCGTTTTGGCAACAACTATAGCTGACTTTACCGTGCAGGAGAAAAACGGGCAAACCCTGGCAAGTCTTCAATTGGATGACTATTCAGCAGTCAAAAATGTAACATTGGAGCGTAGCACTGATGGTATCCAATTTTCATCAACAGGCGTTATGGCGCAAGGATTAAATGGAAATTATACCTATTCAGAATTATCAACAAACAGGCTCACCTATTACAGGGCCAGAGTTGAATTACAAACAGGCGAACTGATTTATTCCGTTGTCGCAAAAGTTTCAGGTGATCCGGATATGCAAAATATTTCTCTGCTTACGAATCCGGTAACAGATATTGTGCGTGTTCGAATACCCAACGGCAATAACTCACACTGCAGATACGCCATTGCTGATATGTCGGGTAGAACCCTGTTTAGGTCAGAAAAGCAACTCAGCGGTGACCTGCTCGAGATCAACCTCAGCAACCGGCCACCAGGCTCCTATCTTCTTCAAATCCAGTCAAGAACAGGTCAAAAAACATTACAGTTTGTAATCAAATAAAGTAAAAAGCCCACAATATAGTGGGCCTTTTTACGTTTAGATTGTTGCATGAACTCCGTCCCATGAAAAAAATTATTCCAATCCTAATTCTGCTGCTGTGGCCATTCCTCAATCATGTTTTTGCGCAGGCGACGAAGAGTTATCCGTTTGCCGTGGGAGGAAATGCCAATTGTGGTGGAACCAGTCAAATTCACTTCTATAATTACAATGGAACCACGAATACCATTTCGAATGCAACCGGAGGAATGGTTAATGTTTGTATTCCTGAGTTGAGATATGGGGGCACTAATACTCAAAGATTTACCAGAAGTCTTGCAAGTGTATCCTTTAACCCAAAAGATCACAAAATATACTATTTACTTACTATTTACAGCCCTACAACAATTACGTATGCCTGGAGTTGGCCTTTGGGTACCTGCCCAACGGTAACAAATCCCAGCCGTCTCGTACCTGTTCAGCAGTTCAATGCTGATATATTGGGCGTGGCTTTCGACAACAACGGGAATGGTTACATCATAGAATTTACAGGAGCTTTGCCAACAACACCTCCGACTTACAAAGCTATGATACGTTCCATAGACTTTGCTACTGGCACCCTGGGTGCTGCCGATACATTGGTGATGACAGGGGGCGCAAAGATCTATCAACAAGGAAGCGGCGACGTTGTAATGACACCTTCCGGGCAAATGTTTTTCGTTGTTGACAATAAATTATTCACTCCGGATTATAAAAGTTATACGGGCACAGGAGCCAATGTCACTTGCACTTACATCGATACGGTTATCAATAGTGCCACAGGCTCCTATGTAGGACTTACTTATGCAGACGGAGAAATGGTGTCCGCTTATTCAGGAGGAGGTTGCCCGTTCTATGAAACAAATATGATCACTGCCGGAACGGCAAATATTACAAAATCCGGAACTGTCTTCTCAGCATCTGACCTGGCCTCCGTCATTTCCGGTATCGGAGCTGCAAAAAAATTAGTATCTGTAACTCCGACAGGCACTCCCAAACAATATGATGTAGTCTATGATGTCTATATCCAGAACTATGGTAATATGGATATTAAAAACGTGCAGGTGACGGATGATTTAAAGGCTATCAATGGTAATGCAAACGTTGCATTTACCAGCGCAGTATTTACTGATAATCCTGCGGGGTTAGTACTTAATCCGGCGTACGACGGAAAAACAAATATCAATCTGCTCAATGGTACCGGCACATTACCAAACTATCCTGTGGCCAACAACCATGCGACCATCCGTATAACCTGCAGGCTCAGTAATATCAATCCGGGTGTTGTTTATAATAATAGTGCCATAGCTACAGCAGTAGATTTCAATGGCAATAATTTGAAGGATAGCAGTACCAATGGATCAAAGCCTGACCTTAATAGTAATGACAAACCGGATGACCTTGGTGAAGGCCAGCCCACACCATTACTGATAGCCGTAGCAGCCAGTTCTACCCCTTGCGTTACGCTCGGTCAGATGATCTACAAACAGACTTTTGGTTCGGGTACCGGCAGAGTAACAGCATTTCCCATCGCTTCACCAGGAGGAACGATCACACCAACTTCTACCTACACCGGTACTACTACTGCACCGGTTCCGATCGAACACTATACGATTTCCAATAATGCCAATAACGGAGACGGAGCCAAATGGCTCAGCATGACTGACCATACAGGAGGTGCGAACGGACGAATGCTATTGGTCAATGCAGACGCACAGGCGAATATTATGTACCGCGACCTTGTGGCATCAGCCTGCGGCGGACAACAATATTCATTTACATTCTACGGAGCATTTATTGGCAACAGCAGTTATCAAACTATTTGTGATGGATTCGGCGGATTCAAATATCCTAAAGTAATGCTTAGGGTACGAGATGCCATTTCTAGCGCCATAATCGCTCAATTCACTACCGCTGATATCACTTCTACAAGCTGGCAGCAGTACGGAATGAAGTGGGTAATGCCAACCGGGTTCTCTTCCGTGTATTTAGAACTGGTTAATGACGGCGAAGGTGGTTGTGGTAATGACCTCGCCATCGATGATATTGAATTCGGCTTGTGTAGCCCTGCACCCACTGTAAATATTGGCGCTGTATCGGGCGGATGCTTAGGTGGATCTACTACATTTAGCGCCACATTAAGCGACCCGACTGCAATCCCAGGAAGCCTGGATTATCAATGGCAGGTTGCAACAGCTTTAGCTGGGCCTTACACAAATATTCCAGGCGCTACATCTGCTACCTACACCATTAACCCTGTAGGCCCCGGAGATGTCGGTAAATATTATCGAGTAATTGTAGCAGCAACAGGTAACATGGGTATTCCAAGTTGTGAATATACATCTACAGGCTACCTGCTAACAGCCAAGAACCCTTCAGTAGCTGCCACTTCAGCTACAGCAAGCCATTCAAGTGTTTGTCCGGGCAAAACAGTTACACTCACAGCAGTTGGTGGCACGCTCGGAACAAATGCAGTCTGGAGGTGGTATACCGGAAGTTGTGGTGGTACTTTAGCCGGAACAGGCGCCACCATCAATGTAACTGTAAATGCAAACACCACCTACTTTGTTCGTGCAGAAGGAGATTGTAATGTTACCACGTGTCAACAGGTAACCGTAACCGTTAGTTGCGATATCGATAAAGACAAAGACGGAATTCCGGATTTTGTTGAGAGCAATATGCCTGCGGCCTTTGGAGACGCTGACGGAGACGGGATCATCAATGCTTATGATACAGATTATCCCGGCTTTGTTGATAACAATGGCGACTTTATTAATGATAATTTCCAGGCAGATGGAGATTCTGACGGTGATGGAATTCCCAATTACCTCGACACCACTTTCCCCGGACGTGTGGATGTTAACGGCGATGGAGTTGACGACAGGTTTGATTCAGACCTTGATGGTATTATCAATATGCTCGACCTCGATAGCGATAATGATGGCATCCCCGATGTAGTAGAAGCCGGTGGTGTGGATCAGAATGGAGATGGCAAGATTGACAATTTCGTAGATAGCGATGGAGACGGCCTGAGTGACCAGGTGGATGCAAGCCTGAGCGGAGCCTATAATTCAGGTGTAGGGCTTGGATTGAAAGATACAGACGGAGATGGTGTAGCCAATCAATTCGATTTGGATAGTGATAATGACGGTATTCCTGATGTCAGAGAAGTGGGAGGAGCAGATGCCAACAATGATGGTATCATAGATGGATTTACCGATAGCAACAGCGATGGTATTGATGACAGTATCTTATTGACGAATGCCTTATTGAGAACAGGAGCAGATATGAATAGTGATGGTCGTGCTGATAGTTACCCTTATCACAATATGGATAAGGATAAGGTTCCAAATCCTTATGATCTGGACAGCGATGGTGATGGTATTACAGATGTGCTGGAGGCCAATCTGCCTGATGTAAATTTTGATGGAAGAGTGGATGGCGCCCTGGGGGCTAAAGGTTGGTCTGCTGTTGTAGATGCCATGCCCGCATTGAACCTTCCCAATACTGACGGTGATGCCAACCCGGACTACTTAGACATCGATAGCGACAATGATGGAATTACCGATCACATAGAAGGTCCATCTACAGGTGATTACAAAATGCCGTTAGGAACAGATGCAGATAATGATGGGATAGACGATGTATGGGATACTCAAAAATTTGTCTGGGGTGGTAATGGAGTATTCCCTGTAGATATGGACGGAGACTACATACCCGATTATCGCGACCTCGATACTGACGGTGATGGCAGCCCTGATATTAAAGAAGGGCATGACTATAATTTCGATGGAGTTTTTAATGAGATTACAACTTTGACCGGAGTAGATACTGACGGCGATGGGCTGGATGACCGGTTCGATCTGGATAACACTTCTGCTAAGGGAACCTCATCCAATATAGGAAATGGTGGCAGCACCCTGGGTGACCCTTCGCCGGGAACAAAAGCAGTAGTTCAAAAAACACCTCCACTCGCCGGTAATCGCGATTGGCGCTGGTTACCTTATGTGTTACCATTGAATGTTGTTACTTTCAACGGTACTTTAGCCGGTTCCAATGCTGCATTGACATGGGAAATTCTCAGCCCTGAAGACATCCGGTCTTTTGAAATATTCAGGAGCACAGATAATATCCATTTCACACAGGTAGGAGCAGTAACTCAAAAACTACTGGCAAATCAGCAACGCAGATTCAACTTCAATGATGATGTTTCAATGATTTCTGATGGTATCATTTTCTACAGGTTGCAGATCACAGGGGCCAGTGGCAAGCATGCCAACAGTGATGTGATCAGGTTGCATACCAGGAATCAAATTACGGAGATCATTATCAAACCAAATCCCGCCAATCAATTTGCAACGATAGCAATACCGGCAATACAGGAAGGCAACACACAGATCAGGATATTAAACAATACAGGAAAAGTGGTGAAGACTCTTTCTGAAAAATTATTCAGAGGAACAAATACAATTCATGTAACAGAGCTACAAAAATTGCCGGGAGGCGTTTATACAGTTCATATACTTGCAGATGGCAATTTCTACATTACCAAACTTGTAATTATTCACTAAACATAAAATGTAAGTTGAAAAAGATGGCCTGGAAGAACCCGGGCCATTTTTGTTGGAACAACTTTCTGGTCGGTACCAAAGGTCAGTCCGGAAAGTTGTGACACACTCCTTTTCGTCATCCGCCGTCTGCCCCGTGGTATCGACGGCTACTCTCTTTCTTACCGGTCGGTACCGTCAGACCGGTGATGATGAGTGAGCTATTCTTTCTTTACAACCGCCGTCTGACCTGCGGTACCGACGGCTACTGATCGGCATTGAGCCACTGGTCGGTACCAAAGGTCAGACCAGTGGTGAGTGAGTGATAGTAAAGGTCGGGCTGGTGATGAGTGAGTGATACCAAAGGTCAGACCGGTGATGAACCCAACCATTCAAAATATCTTCTGAATCAAAGCCTCATCCACCATCCTATAGGATTCTTCCGAAAAATTCTTTCTATCATAACCAATGATCTGCATACAAAGTTCCCGATCACAAATGGAGTCTTGGCCTTCCAGGAGATAATCCTGAAAGGAAGAATAAAGCCAATCTTCTAACCGGGAAACCAAACCTGCTTTTAATGGATTCTGGTGAATATATTGAAATACAATAAATGCATATTGGCCATGCTCATCTGTTGTGGGTTTAGCTTTTGTTTTCTGACGAAACAAAGATCCACTCCTTCCATATTTCTTATTGAAATGAGCGGCATAGTTGCTTTGAAGCAATCGGAATCCGTTCGATAGTTCAGTTAGTTCAATATTTCCAATTGAAATTTTCCTGTCTGAATTATCAGTGGCATGGATAAGGAAATGGAAATGATTAGGCATTAAACAGTAAGACAGAATCTTGCAATGCGGAAAAACGAATCTCCGAACAAGGTTTAGGAAATGAAAGTAGTCCCCATGGCATGTAAATATTAATTCTTTGTTGTTCCCCTGATTATAGATGTGGTATGTTTCACCTGAGATGATATTCATGTAAGGAAGATACTTCATTTTTTGCACCCACCGTCTGACCTGCGGTACCAACGGCTACTGGTCGGCATTGAGCCCACCGGTCGGTACCAAAGGTCAGACCGGTGATGAATGATAGCAAAGGTCAGACTGGTGCTTGATCTGCCCGCCGTCTGACCTGCGGTGCCGACGGCTACTTTTTTGCTTGCCCTGAATTTCTATAAATTGCACCTCATGTATCATCTTAAAAAATCTTTAGGCCAGCATTTCCTGAAAGATCAGCATATCATTGACCGCGTTCTTGATAGTCTTCACCAGTTTCAATTCTCACACCTGCTCGAAGTAGGCCCGGGTGGTGGTGCATTGACGAGTGGTCTATTAAAAATACCTTCCGTTGATTTTTGCGCAGTAGAAATTGACGAAGAAAAAGTGCAATACCTCCATTCAAAATTTCCGGATCTTGAAATCATCCATCAGGATTTTCTGAAGATGGAAGTACCATTTTCAGAACCTTTCACCATCATCGGAAATTTCCCTTACAATATTTCATCCCAGATTGTATTCAGGATCATTGATTGGTTTCCCCGGGTGCAGCATGTTGTCGGAATGTTTCAAAAGGAAGTGGCAGAACGAGTCACGGCAAAGCCGGGAGGTAAAGATTATGGTGTACTCACAGTATTGACTCAATATTATTATAATGCCACCTACCTGTTTACAGTGGGAAAAAATTCTTTTGTTCCTCTGCCCAAAGTTGAAAGCGCTGTTATAAAAATGGAAGTTCGCAAAGAATTATTGCCCGTAAAAAGTGAATCCACATTTAAGAAATTAGTCAAGGCTTCATTTGCACAGCGAAGAAAAACGCTCCGAAATAATTTAAAAGGTATGATACCTTCCGAAAGACTTTCAGATACATTATTCGATAGAAGGGCGGAAACGCTGAGTGTGGAAGAATTTGTGAAGTTGAGTTTTTGGGTAGGGTGATTTTATTTCACAGAAATTCCAGTTCACAAAGATTGTTCTCAGTGGCTCTCTGTGTCTTCTCTGCCTTATCTTCTCTGTGTAATTTTTTTAGTTACACAAAGGCACACTGAGTACTACAGAGGTTCATAGCGTTTCTTCTCAGTGCCTCTCTGTGCCTTCTCTGCCTTCCCCCACTCTGTGTAATTACCGGATTTCCATTCCGAACAACACGCATCTCCGCCCGTTTGCGTGTCCTCGCGAAAACTTTCCTAATGCAAATTGTGTTGCGTGAAGATACGCAACTGGGCATGATGAGGACACGTAATTGGACAAGATCAGGACACACAACTGAGCGTGATGAGGGCATGCAATTAAGTAAGAAGAATACATACAATTGGGCAAGACAAGAACACGTTACAGGGCTTAATCAGAACGCGTAACAAGACAAGAACAAAAAATTTAGTAAGACAATTGTGTCACCAAATAAAAAATGGCCCAGCCTCCAAACATGATTATGATGATCCACACCCAGCCGGGAATACTTCTGGGTACTTCACTGGATTCAATGAGGAAATATTTCGCATCGCCTTTACCATAAGCATTAATCATGATCGGTACCACACCATCTACAATTTGCTTTTCCTGGATTCCTTCGATAGAAATATCAGGTCCGTTTCGCACTGTAAATGGAATCAGCCGGATTCCTTCTCTGCCGTGCGGGTCCACACTTACGATTCGCAATGTATGCTCACCATCTATGAGTTTTGTAGTATCCAGCTCAAAGTTGATGGGCGATTTGAAAGTGCCCAGCGGTTGCTTATCATCATCCAGAAATATTACTATTGAACTTTTGCTATCCATGATTTATTCAAAATTTAAGATGGTTCTTTTAATGTGATTCACATTGCGCTCTCCGGGTTTGATCATCCATTTCAATGAGAAGTAAAGAGTCGCCAATACAATTACTGCCACTACAGAAACAATCAGATAATCAAACCTGCTTTGCGGGCCGGCGCCGTGTGAGATACTGCTTAAAAACTCTGATTGTTGCTTTTCACAGGCAGGACATGCAAATGTTGCCATTGCATTGAACAAAACGAGTAACGTCAATATTATTTTGATTTTCATAATTGCAACTTTTAATAGATCATTTATTGTTTCACAGCGTCCATCAGTTTCTTCACTTCATCCACCGTTACTTCCTTCGCATTGTTGCCCCAACTTGTCCTTTCATGATTCATAATAGCAGTAACTTCTTCAGGAGTAAGTTTATTCGTGGTTCCGATGGGCGGCATTGGGCCATATCCTTCAGAAGCCCTGCCGTTGTATCCATTCATGATAATGCTGACATATGTATTCAGGTTATCACCAGTAACAATACTGCTTCCTTTCAAAGAAGGGAATGCCCCCTGAAGGCCTTCGCCATTTGCCTGATGGCATGCCTGGCAGGTGGACGTATACAGCGCTGCTCCATCTGCTGCTGTAGTACCACCACCTGATGCCACATTCTCAGCAGCCTTTTTTCTTGCGTACAAAAATCCCGGTGTAGGGATACCTGTTGGCAGATTTACCATTTTGCGGCTTAGCAAATAAGCTACAAGATCCATCGCAGCGGGTTGGGCTACTATCTTACCTTTTCTTCCTTTCATAAATTCCGCCGGTACATTCACTACTTTGTCATTGGGCCCTGGTTTCTCTTTGTAGGTGAAGAGCCAGGCATAAGAAGGCATAATTGATTCTTTCACTACGGCACGTGGCTGAAACAGGTGAAGTAATTGCCAATCCACACTCGGCTGACGGTTTCCGATGTTGGTAAGATCAGGACCGGTACGTTCTGTTCCCATCAAGGTAGCAGTATTTCTCCAGGTATCCATTCTCTTGTACAAGGCA
Source organism: Chitinophagaceae bacterium (assembly GCA_039811325.1). Taxonomy (GTDB): domain Bacteria; phylum Bacteroidota; class Bacteroidia; order Chitinophagales; family Chitinophagaceae; genus Ginsengibacter. Next base: position 21,979 of record JBDHYH010000054.1, read on the forward strand.
TAGTCAGCAGCCACGTTAGGCCTTGGCCCCCACATTTTATCCATATCGAGACTCCTTACCTGTTGAGTATGGCAGCCTACACATCCTTCTGCGATATATACATATTTTCCTCTCATTTCCGTGGCAGTGAGTTGCTTATCGCCCGGCAGCGGTTTATTGATTCGCTGATTATTCAACGCAGGAATAATCGCTACAAAAATGGTAAGGAATACAAAGAACCCTCCTGAAGTGATAAAAAGTAATTTATGATTATTAAAAAATTCCATTTTTATAAAAGATTTTTTTGAATGAATATATATTAACCTAAGGCAGGCGCTGCTCCACGTTCTAATCCCTGAATCACTTCTTCATTTACATCCACCTCTTCTTTTACCGGACGGATCATCTTGTAAATGTTATAGGCAAATACGAGGTGAGATAGCCACATCAAAGTACCTCCAATAGCTCTCCACAACCAGTAAGGAGCCATCAATGTAACTGAATCAATGAATGGATTTCCATTAATCCATGAAAGTCCTTTCAGTGTTCCACCGATCATCAGTGAAACGCCATAGAACATCAATCCAATGAATGCCAGCCAAAAATGAATCCCCACCAATGACTGTGGCGGTTCACGTCTTGTAAGCCGTGGAATTAATGCATACATAAATCCCCATAGGAAGAATGTAATGATACCATACATAGTCAGGTGCGAGTGGGCTACCGTGAAGTCAGTAAAGTGCCAGTAAAGATTGGTAGTGCGGAATGCCTCTGCTGTACCCTGCAACGATCCTGTAAAATAAAAAATGGTACCGATCAGCATGAAGGGCAGCGTGTAACTACCCGCGAGCTTATGCCACGAACCTTTGAAAGTCATCAGGAAGTTGGTAGTACCTGCCACTACAGGTATCACCATTCCTACACTTCCCACGATAGCTACAGTCTGCAGCCACCAGGGAATACTACTAAATACAAAGTGGTGCGAACCAATCAGCGTATAAAAAAGAATTTGCGTCCAGAATGCAAGAATACCGAGGCTGTATGAATAGATAGGCCTGTTAAGTTGTTGCGGAAGAAAATAATAAATCAATCCCAGCACAAACATCATGAACCACATACCTACACCCTGATGCATGTAATAACCTTGTGAAATAGTTTCGCCCAAACCATTTTGCCACCAGGGCAGATAAGCTACCAGCATGATAGTAGTACCAAACATCGTTGCAGCAACAATGTACCAGTTCGAAACATAAATCTCTTTTGTTTTTCTGCGTGCAATGGTCATGATGTAATTTATCATGGAGATGATCACTCCAAGTCCGAATAAGAGTTGTACCGGCCAGATGTATTCACGAAACTCGCCACCGCTGTTATTGATTCCCGCCATTAATAAAATACTGCCAATTACTACAGATGAATTAATCAGTATTAATGCCCACCAGCCCCATTTGATGCTGTATAGTTTACCATTACCAACACGGGGCACAACGTAGTAAGCAAGGCCGATCATACCCAGGGAAGCCCATCCCCAAAAAACAGAATTCGTATGTACAGGCCTTAGTCTTCCAAAACTCAGCCAACTCACGTGATCCACATCAGGTGAAACAAATTTAATCCCCAAATATTCACCCACGCTGGTACCAAAGATCAACCATGCTGTAGCAGTAATGAAATACCAGATCACCAATTTCGAAAGTTCGGGATCTACTTTCGGACGTGGTATTGCTCTTTTCTTTTCCTCAATGAAGCGAATGCCGGCATTTTCATCAATATTTTTTAATACACCTCTTTCATCGTTCGCAGGAAGATTTCCGGAAAGAACGCCCTGTGGCTGATAATCAAGAATGCTTTGTTGAATGGACAACTGATTTTCTAACTGGTCGTCCGGAATTGATTTTAATTGATTGAGGTTGGCAGCAATTTCTTCCTGCCTTCTCCGTTCCTTGATATGCCTGCTCAGTTTATTCATCCTGATCACAACCAGTATCATTCCTACAACAATAGGAATAGTAAGCAGAATAAGCGTGATCACAATGCCACCTTCAGTGAAATCCACTTTTCCGGCGGAAGGTTCCTGTGCCCAACTAAGAGCAGGGACTAACAAAGAACCAATCAAGAAACTAACCGCCGCCAAACCTTTACTTTTCAGATGCCTGGCAGAAATCAGGCGATTAATTTGTTCTTTGTTCAACGAGGAAACGATCCTCTTGTAATCTTTTTTTTCCGGATGAGCATTTTTTGTAGCCTTGATATACGCTGCAATGTCTGTGCTTTTCAACACGAGGTATATGGCTACAATAAGCAATGCAACAGCAAGGGCCACCAGCCCAACCATATCCCAATTGATGGGGTCAGGATAAGGAGTTACTGCTTGCTGAGCGAAAACACCTAACGGAAAAATTGCTGTTAATAACAAAAGAAATGCAGAATGGAATTTATTCATGGTTGATTAATAAACTGTGTTAACCAAAATAACTGGTCAATAAGAAGGCTGTAAAAGTACAGATTATCTTAAAATTTTACCCCGTCATGACTTTTAAGAAAAAGATTTTTCTCATTTAGTAAGAAACGGGATGCCAATTTTTGATGTAGAAAAAAAGTAGTGATTTAATAAATTCGAACAAATCAGAAATTGTTGCCATACAAATTTCCGTAGGTCCAACAACAATGCATATAATGTGGATGCCACCTCACACCACATCTCATTTTGGATAGCCAGTTTCCGTGAAGACATGGAAACGGGCCTGGTCTTGAAATTTGAGAATAACTGAATTGTATCCGATTGTAAAACAAATTCAGAAATAATGGAAGTAAGCATGAATGATACAATCACTTCATTTCCCCAAAGAAAAAAGTCGTGATTGTATCATCAGAACTTTTTGTTTTCAATCAAAATTCAGCGATCAACGAGAGCCACCTTGCTGCCGGTGCTCCCCACAATTCTTTGTAGGTAGCAGTATTGAACTGTGGCCAGTAAGGCGTATCCTCATTGAAACGAGATTGCATACCAACCGGAATTCCTCCTACTGTTTCTCCCGGCAATGCTGTGTATAACTGTGGATAGTTGCTTCCTTCTCCCCAGATAATGGATTGACCAAACGGATTTTTCCCGACAATCCAGAATAATTGTTGTTCTGCAATATTGATCAAATCTTTATCCTTCAAAAACTTCCCTGCCAATGCTGCAGCCTTTCCGGTTGAAAGTTGCACTGCTGCATTCCCCCTGAATGAAAACCACACAGGGAATACCCGCAGGTAATGCTCTGCATCAAGTTGTACTCCATTTTTCAATTGTTCTTTGTAATCTTTTTCTGCACCTCTGAAAATGCCTACCTGCACTTTATAGAAATTCACAGAATCCTGCACCTCATTAATATTATAAACACCACTTGGTACGAGACCATAAGGTTGAACATATTGCATGATAGTCTTGAGATAATCGCCATACATTCTGATTGATTGTTTCCACTTGTTGTAATCCGGATGATCCGGTTGGGTTTCACAAAGAGCCACAAGAGCCTGCATGTATGCCTGATCACGGGATTGATGCGTGAAGTGAACAATGGATTTCTTATTCAGATCGCGGTAGAAGAATCCTCTCAATTTGTTTTTGTCTCCAAGAGGTTCTGTGCGCTGACAACTCAGGGTATATTGAATAGCATTGGCCGCCTCCCTGGCGTAATACTGATCACCTGTCAGTTTATAAAGCATACTTGCAGC
>JBDHYH010000055.1:0-25369 GCA_039811325.1 Chitinophagaceae bacterium
GCTTTTAATGAATTGGTTCGCACAGGAAAAGTGAAAGCACCTATTGTAATAGGCCGGGATCATTTGGATACCGGTTCTGTGGCTAGCCCTAACAGAGAAACTGAAGCAATGATGGATGGAAGCGATGCTGTTGCAGACTGGCCTGTTTTAAATTTGCTCGTCAATGCATCGGCAGGAGCAGGATGGGTAAGCCTTCATCATGGGGGTGGAGTAGGGATGGGATATAGCATTCATGCGGGTATGGTCATCGTAGCTGATGGTACTGAAATGGCTGCCGGAAAATTGAGCAGGGTATTGAGGAATGACCCGGGTATGGGCGTCATTCGCCATGCAGATGCCGGGTATGAAAAGGCTAAAGAGGTATCGGAAAAGTTTGGTTTGGATTTGGAAAAAAGGCTGAAAAAAGAAAAGAAATAAATTTCTGATTCTAAAAAGAAATGTATAAATTTGTACTCAGATTGTGTAAAATTTATACCATGTCAAAAAAATATAACAATTCAAATGATACTGAGCCTACAATAGCTGCTGAGTCTGTGGCTTTTGCTTTGGAGTCACCTTATGCCATTTTGAAAGTAGCCTCTATTCGTCCCGAGAATCATCTTTCTGCCTTTGAAAAGATGAAAGCAGCAAAGGATGGAATTTCAAAAAAAGACCTTGAATCTCTCAAGTCTAAAACAGGTATGGATTACACATCTCTTGCCAATGCTTTATCCGTTACAAGGGCTACCCTCATCAACAAAAAGAAAAATGAGAAGTTTGGCCTCTCTCTCAGTGAAAAGATTTTGGATATCGCTGATCTGTATGCTTTTGGCTTCGAAGTATTCGAAGATGAATCTGCTTTTCGTGAATGGATGAATTCTCCTATTCGTGCTCTTAATTATCAGAGGCCTCTCGATCTTATCGACAATCAGTTTGGTCGCGAAGAAATTCGAAATATTATAGGCCGTATTTCTTATGGTGTTTATTCCTAAAAGAGACGCTGCATGCAATGGCTCTTTGGTCTGTCATGATGGCAATCATTAAATCAACAAAACGTACCTGATGCTTGTTTACAGAATTACCAGGAGAAAATATGCAAATGACATTACTGGTGAGGGGGCGAGATTGTTTGGCGGACGATGGAATAATAAATTGGTAAACTGCCTTTACACTTCTGAGAGCAGGGCATTGGCTATCCTGGAATATACAGCCAATATCAGCATTGATGATATTCCGAGGGCCTTATGCATCGTTACTTTTGAAATTGATGACAAGGTGAGCTTCGAGGCAAAGGAATCTACACTGCCGGGAAATTGGAAAAGTTTGTTTGTTCCTAAAGAGACACAGGATTTTGGAAGTAATTTATTGTTGAATCCTGCAATTCAGGTTATAAGAATTCCATCCACGATAGTTCCTGATGAATTCAATTACCTGATCAGCCCGCTTCATTATAAGGGTAAGTTGAAAATTCATTCGATCAAGGATTTTGTATACGATATCCGGTTGAAGGTAGTTTGAATTCCTGCACCTGTATTTTTCAATCCAATTAATCAGGAGCATTTATCCCTTTTTCATATTCGCTATCGATCAGTAACCCGCTATTCATCGCTGCAGATGTTGCCAGTTCATCGCAACGATTATTGTAGATATTTTCAGCATGTCCTTTCACCCAATGGAATTTAATAGCGAATTTTTTTGAGAGATTGAAATACTTCATCCACAGATCTTTATTTTTCTTTCCCTTGAATCCTTTACTTATCCAATTATTGAGCCATCCCAAAGTGACGGCATCGGCTACATATTTACTATCGGTATAAATGAGTATTTCGTGTGCATTTGTTTTGAGCATTTCCAATGCTTTGATCACTGCCAGCAATTCCATCCTGTTGTTGGTGGTCATCCTGTATCCGGCTGAAAATTCTTTTCTGTGTTCTCCAAACATCATTACAATGCCATATCCTCCGGGGCCCGGGTTACCTCTTGCTGAGCCATCGGTATAAATCACAATTCTTTTTCTCTCCATAAAAATAATTAGACCTGGAACACGCCTGTTTTGAATGCTGCAATTTCGGGATTATGATTGGCAACGCTCAAACATTCGGAAATAATATTCCTGGTTTCCTTTGGATCAATGATGGCATCAACCCATAACCTTGCTGCAGCATAGGTAGCAGTTGTTTGTGCATTGTATCTTTCAATCATTTTGTTGAGTAGTTCCCTTTCTCTTTCTTCTGAGATCTCTTCTCCTTTTTTCTTGAGTGATGCTATTTCTATTTGCAACAATGTCTTTGCAGCCTGTTCGCCTCCCATCACGGCGATTTTGGCCGAAGGCCAGGCGAAAATAAACCTTGGGTCATAGGCTTTACCACACATAGCATAGTTGCCGGCGCCATAAGAATTTCCAATAACAAAAGTAATTTTTGGCACTACCGAATTGGCTACTGCATTTACCATTTTTGCACCATCCTTGATAATGCCACTGTGCTCGCTGCGCACTCCTACCATGAATCCTGTGATATCCTGGAGAAATACAAGCGGAACTTTTTTCTGATTACAGTTCATAATGAAGCGGGCTGCCTTGTCTGCACTATCATTGTAGATCACTCCACCTATTTGAATTTCACCTTTCGAACTCTTAATGTTCAATCTTTGATTGGCAACGATGCCAACAGCCCAGCCTTCAATGCGGGCATATCCGCATACAATTGTCCGGCCATACTCTTTTTTGAATTCGGTAAAGGAGTCACTATCAATGATTGTATCTATTATTTCACGTATGTCATAAGGTGTTCTGTTGTCAGGCGAGTAAATACTGTAAACCTGGTCTGCTTCCTTCGCAGGAGCAATCGATGCTATTCTGTCGAAACCTGCGTGAGGAGTATCACCTAACATACTCACGATTTTCCTGATCTCATCCAGGCATTCTGTTTCGGTATCGAATTGATAATCGGCAATTCCACTAATTGCATTATGAGTGTGTGCTCCTCCCAATGTTTCAGAATCTGTATTTTCTCCGATTGCAGCTTTAACAAGATATGGCCCTGCAAGAAAAATAGAGCCATGCCCTTCACCGGATACCATTAATGTTTCATCGCTCATGATCGGCAGGTACGCTCCGCCGGCCACACATGGCCCCAACACAGCAGCAATCTGCGTGATGCCCATTGCGCTCATGCGAGCATTGTTTCGAAAAATTCTCCCGAAATGTTCTTTGTCCGGAAAAATTTCATCCTGCATTGGCAGGAATACACCGGCACTGTCCACAAGATACACAACAGGCAATTTGTTTTCCATTGCTATTTCCTGCATGCGCAGGTTCTTTTTTCCAGTGATAGGAAACCATGCACCTGCTTTGACCGTTTGGTCATTTGCCACGACAATGCATTGTTTCCCTGCAATGTATCCAATACCTGTGACTACTCCGCCAGCCGGGCAGCCACCATGTTCTGCATACATACCGAATCCCGCAAATGCACCGATTTCTAAGAACGGCTTCCCCTCATCGAGAAGGTATCGGATGCGCTCCCTTGCTGTTAACTTATTCCGCTCTTTTTGTTTCTCGATAGCTTTCTTGCCACCACCTTCTTTGATATCATCAAGTAGGTTGTCTATTTCTCTCCATGCGAGTTTGTTGCCATCCTCATTTTTATTCTTTTCAATATCCATTTTGTTTAGAAGTTTTATTTTACTCTGTTGAAATCCAGATCCTGAAAGTCAAAACTAAAATCGGTAAGAGGAGAAATAGGTTCCATTTTTATTTTGAATGGATCTCCATTGAAATCAAGTGCATAATTCACAAAAGCATCTGCATCAAGGCTGCGATCATTCCACTTTACTACGAAAGTATTTCCCTTGTAATAGGACATGTACCCAATAAGTTGGGGCGACTTCAATGCCTCAAATAACAATTTCCCATCTTTTATTGAAATTGTTATTTTCCCAAACCACTGATCCCGGAATGTACCTGTGAATTTATTCAGGTCAATATTGTTTTGGGATGAGGATGCTGCATTGATGTCTTTCCAAATTTTGCTTGTGATCTGTTCTGCATTTTGTTGGCCTGCCTGCACACCTGCATAATATTCTTTGATTCGATCTTTTCCTTTGATACCAAACCATGAGTCTTTTATCGAATTGGTGATAGACATGAAGGCTGCACCGGATTGCTGATTAGTGAATACAATGATCCCAAGTTTCATGTCAGGAATCAGGGTTACCTGTGTTACCATGCCTAACAATCCGCCAGTGTGGGTAGCTACTTTGTGTCCCATTTCATCACTGAGGAACCAGCCCAGTCCATAACCTGAAAATTTGGTATCGTAAGCTGTTACATTGCCTACAGGAATTACAGTGTGAATAGTCCACATATCATTGTGCACATCTTTACTGAATAAACTATTCTTCAAACCATCACCATATTTTCCATCGTTCATTTGCATGATAGCCCATTTGCTCATGTCATACACACTACTATATATACCACCAGCAGCATTTAGTGTCTCATTCATCTCACGTGCTACTACCTGAACTTTTCCTTCCACTGGTGCGTGTGGATCAATCACGTTGTTTTTGTTTTGAAGTCTTGAATAGGAGGTTGCACTTTCGCCCATTCCGAGAGGCTTCATGATGTGAGACTCTACAAAATCTTCCCAGCTCATTCCTGAAACCCTGCCTACAACCTCGCCAGCGACCATGTACAATAGGTTGTCGTAATCAAATTTTGTTCTGAATTGAGATACAGGTTTGAGGTAACGAAGATTGTGAATGATATCTTCTTTAGAAAACTTAGGCATGCCAGGCCAGAACATTAGATCACCCGCGCCAAGCCCTAATCCGCTTCTGTGCGTTAGCAGGTCAGCGATGATAAAATTTTCAGTGACATAAGGCGCGTATAGTTTGAATTCGGGTATGATGTCGGTGACCAATGTTGTCCATTTAATTTTTTCTGAATCAACAAGGATACCAAGCGCTGCTGCTGTAAAGGCTTTGCTATTGCTAGCAATGGCAAAACGGGTATGCTCATCTACTTTTTGTTTCGTGTTCAGGCTGGCTACCCCGTAGCCTTTTCCATGAATTATTTTTCCGTCTTTGACGACTGCTACCGCGATGCCGGGTACATCGAAAGTTTTTAAAACTTTTTCGGTAATTGAATCAATCTGTTTGCTTGTTAGTTGTGCATGGGTAAGTAGAAAACATGAAAGTAGAAATAAGAGTGTCAGAATTTTTTTCATGAATTTAGTTTTTGGTAAAATTAATTAAAAAGCATGGCCTTCATTCAAGGGTGTATTTCCATTTCTTTAATCCGGGCTTTATACCGGGAGGGTAGGAGTATATTCTTGATCAACCCATCGAGATGCAGTAGCCTGCTGGTTTTATAAAGCGGAACTGCCCATTGGATCAGAGACCTTCTATGCCAATGAAGCAATGACCGGATTTGCTGGGGTACCATCATTTTTTGGGCTTCCAATAATATCCGGTAACGGATGCTTCCTAATTGCCTTTTGTATTGTAAGAAAAGATCGGAAGTGAATTTAGAGTATTCATAATCTGAATTGAGTTGCATTGTGCGTATGGATTGCCATTCAGAAAGACTTTCGGGAATTCCGGTTAGGTGCATTCTTTTTCCAAACCGGAAGAATACGTCAAATACTTCTTCCTTTTCTTCTTGCGAAAGCGTTCTCCGAATCAGTTCGTAAGCCCGAATAGAATAATCAATGAGCATACTCAACACATCTATATATGCAGAAGAAGGTATTCCAAATCCACGGTTCTCTTCTACCTTCTGATGAATCTTTGTAATACCGTCAATTGTTTTGAGTGCTGTAATTTCTTTAGAGAAAATAATTCTTCGTGCATACGATACTGTTGAAAACATCCTTCCAACTGGGTCTGTTGGCAATCGACCGGTATAGTATAACCAGTCGACTGATTTGTGCACCGCAAACTCCGCTGCCGAACCTGCAAATATGAAGAGTATAATATCACTTTCTCCCCATATTTCCCTAACGATAGAATTTTCTTTTACAAAATATAGCATTGTCATTCCTTTAAAACCATTTTCTAAAAAGGTTTACCAGTACTGTCAATAAGATGCTCACTATGAGCATGGTGACCCAGGGAAAATAAAAACGTGAATTATTTCCTTCTATCCGGATATCACCGGGTAGCCTGCCCAACCAACGGAAAGCATTGTGGAAAAAGAAAATAACAACGCCGATCACCACAATGATCAAACCTATGATGATGATGTATTTGCCCGTTTGCTGGTTCATTTTTCAAAATTACCCTACTTTTTCAAGATGGCCCTGAAATGAGATTGGATCAAGGCTTATACTGTTTACCTGCAACGAAACGCTGCCATTATTAAAGATGGTAAAATATAGTTTGGTGATCTGTGTTACGTCTTTTGGAATGATGGTTACATTCCAGGCCTTTTTATTTTTAGAGTATGCATAACTGAAATCATAAGACGAAAACTGCAAGCCACCTTGTGTTGGATCAACCGGCGGAAGGAATGCCCGTCCAAAGTAAGGTAGGAATGATTTCAAAGTGTCTTTTGATACGAGCAGGTCGTAATAAGAATTTAGTAACCGTTGCGGCCCACGAAGCGGATTCATCTTCTCTGCAATGAAATGGAACTGATGGGACTCAATCATTCCCGCAATATCTGAAGGTTCCAGCATCGTGCTATTTTTTGTGGATGTACAACCCCACAGAAATAATCCTGTTAAAGTGATGACAAGTAATTTTGTAATTGAGCTTTTCATTTCAATAGAATTTGTTTTAAGATACTTTATCCAATCAACGTTCAACAAATTCCAAACCGCCTTAATTACAGAAACTTTATTTTAGAATAACATTTACCTAAAATGAACTCCGATTATTAAAAATAGAAGAGACAAAATCGACAACAAGATCATCAGAGGATAGATGAATCGTATCCATGCTTTGACGCTAACGTTTGCAATAGCAGTAGAAGGCAACATCAAGCCAGTAGGAGTGATAAAGCCCATGACCCCCATTCCGAACAGGTAAGCATTTACAATTTCTCTCAATGGAATATTGGCCATAATACCCAATCCTCCTATGATTGGCATTGTCAGTACCGCCATTCCTGAAGATGAAGGAATAAAAAGTGTGAGTATGTTGAATACAAAAAATAGCCCAACAATAAAAAATGCCGGTTGAAATCCATTTATCATTTCTGAAGTAAAATAAAGAATAGAATCGCTGATATCACCTTCATTGAGCACAACTGTTACACCCCTGGCTACTCCAATGATCAACGCTACCCCCAGCATTGATTCGGCGCCTTTTATGAATTGGCTGATAAATTCATTTTCCTTTGTCCTTTGGATAACCCCAACGAGAAGAGTTGCACCAAGAAACAAAGTTGACATCTCCAGCAGCCACCAGTCTAAAAATACTACTCCAATGATCATCACGAGGAATGTTAGAAGAAACAATATCAAAAGCCACTTTTGCTTTCTTCTTAATGGATGATGTTCAGTCGGGCCATTCTCAATAAATGGCACGGCAGTTCCTTGCGGTTGGTAGGATTTTGATGGGTCTTTCTTAATACGATTTGCATACCAGACAAAATATCCAATAGCAACCACGGTACTAAGAATGAACATTAGAATCCGTTCTGTCAGCCCGTTCGTCCAGTTCACACCTGAAGCATTGGAAGCTATGATAGTGCTAAATGGGTTACTGAATGACGAGAGTGTGCCGAGTTGGGTGCCGCCAAAAAGCACTGCTACCGGCAATATCGCATCATATCCTGCAGCAATGAACAAGGGGATAATGATTGGATAAAAGGCCAATGTTTCTTCAGCCATTCCGTAGGATGCTCCGCCAAATGAAAATAAAAATGTGAGAATGATGATCAACCAACTTTCTTTTCCTTTCATCTGTCTTGAAAGTGTTGTTAATCCATTTACCAAAGCACCTGTCTGATTAAACACATTGATAAATGCACCTATCATGAAGAGAAACAAAATGATATCGATAGAGTCCGTCATTCCTTTGATTGGAGCCTGAAGAATACTCAGAAACCCCTGCTTGTTGCCTTCGATAAAATGAAAAGAACCGGGAACTGCCACCGGTTTTCTGATGTTGCCATTCTTAAAAGAGGAGAGTGGAATGGAAATATGTAAACTATCCAACACTTGTTTTTCAAATGGAAGTTCAACCTGGCCCTTCTCAGTTTGATAAACAAACTCATTGTCTCCATAGTGAAGTGTGTTGTACTTGCCTGCTGGAAGCAGCCATGTGGCAATGGCTGCGATGATGATGACAATTGCAAGGATTGTCAAAGGCGAAACCATCCTAAACTTACTACCCATAGAACATTAATTCACTGCGCGTAAATTTAGACACTTTGCCTTATGAAGCGGGAAAAAAATTCCTAAGGCACTTAATTTCGCTTTTTCATGCCTCTGTCGTTAAGTGGTGTATGTGCATTTCCTAAAGTGTCTGATTCGGGCTTAGGCTCAGGTATGAATACTGGTGCACCGCTTCCCCACTTGTTGGGGTTGGTAGTAATTGCTCCTGCACCAAAGTCATTCTTTTGGTAGGTGTTGTATTGAGGAGAACTACTTCCAAGCCTTGTGTCCCGGTAGATGTGTTGCGTCAGTACCTGATTGCCGTACTTGGGGAGCAATCTTAATGAAGAATTTTTCTGTGCCTTGAGTGCAGAATCGGTACGAAACTTTACGTAATTACTGCTCTGGCAGTGTGCACTAAAACCAAATGCTAACGCTGCGCTTAAAAATATTAGTTTTTTCATAGCAGTGATATGCAATAAAAAAGTATGCCATTCATAAAGAAAAACGGGCCTTATTTTGAATTGTCAATAAATTAATCTTATTTTTGTCGTCCTCTGTGATCCAACCTTCCTTCTGAATTTCATTTCTTTTCCTGCATTCTTTTGAAAGATCTCGATGTTTTTTATTGTTATTTAACCTTAACATTTATTCTTTCATTTCAAAACCTCACAACATGAATCTGAAATCTACACTTACAAAAGTTGGGAGTTTAATGCTGGGTACCTTACTGGTACTCTCATACTCCAGCTCGAATGCACAGACAGGATGTGCTAACGAAAACGTTATTTGGTCTGAAGACTTTGGAGCCGGTACTATGGTAACGAGCGACCCGAATGTCATTACTTTAGTTTACCAGGCTACAGGGCCTTTGCAAAATGAAGGCGTTTATCGTGTTGCCAATAATTCTCAGCAAAAGTCTGATTGGCATGCATCTGCTGACCATACAGGTAACACTGATGGCAGGATGCTTGTTGTAAACGGCCAGGCAGAGAGTTTTTATCAAAAAGTTGTAACTATGCCTACCGGCTTCGCTGATGGAACTTATTCAGTTAGCTTTTGGGCTATGGAAGTCAACACTGCGGGTATTTGTGGGTTGTTTACATTAGAACCTGTTATGTCTATTAAGGTAGAATACCTGGATCAATCTAATAATTGGGTTGCCCTCCAGGGGTCGCCATACGTAGCAAGTCCTTTACCATTGACAGCAACTGCGACTTGGGTAAATATAGGTTCTTATTTCAATTTGCCTTCGATAGGATCATTTGCACCTACAAGGATTAGAATCACTATATCTGATGGTACTGAAGGTGGATGCGGAAATGACTTTGCCGTCGATGATTTTAAGTTTGCACAATGCCCTGAAGGCGGTCCTACACCTGTTACCTTCGTTGATGTTACAGCAAAGCAAAAAGGCGCTGGTGTAAGCATTGATTGGAGTACCTCCCAGGAAATCAACAATAACTATTTCGAAGTGGAAAGAAGTGGAGATGGTAACTCAGGTTGGCAAACTGCAGGCCATGTACCAGGCGCTGGTAATAGCCAGGTAGCCCATCAATACAATGCATTTGATGCTAACCCACTTTCGGGAGTCAACTACTACAGGATCAAACAAGTGGATAGGGACGGAAAATCTTCTTATTCCAAGACTGTATCACTTAGAGTGGAAAATGCAGGCTCTCGAGTTAGTGTGGTGGCGAATCCATTCCACGGAAATCTGAAGATTCAATTCTCAGGAGTAGCGCAGCAGGTACAGGCACGCTTGATTGATATCACCGGTAAGCAGGTTGCGAGAGAGAGTTGGAATGTTTCAAATGGAGAATCTACACAGCAATTCTCAAACCTGTCCAACTTGCAAAATGGTATTTATATTCTCTCCGTGCTAAACAAGAATGGAGAAATACTTTTCAATGGAAAGGTGATTAGACAGTAATTTTTTCATGATTCTACCATAACAGGAACGGCTACTCTAAATTGAGTAGCCGTTTTTATTTGGTATTGTAATGTCTTTTTGGAAATTATAAAAAAAATATCCTGCAATTTAACTTTTGCTATAATTTTATCTATGAAAAAAGTATTTATAAAACTATTATATGGAAAGATTTCAGGTATTAAAGGCCTTTACTATCATGCTGGGCTCTTTTCTGATATTTTCATCTGCTAAAAGCGATATTTCAAAACCCTTTATTGCAAAGTGTGGGATCAGTGCAAGTAACTTTTCGACTTCAGATACAATACCTTCAGACACTGAAAAGACAATTATAGATGGAGAAGTTTTTGTGAAGCCGACTAAAGAGGCTGTTTTTAAAGGAAACAATAAAAAATGGTCCAGGTACTTTATGAGCAAAATGAATACGAGAATGTCAAATATTCCTGCAGGTAGTTGCGAAATAGGATTTGTGGTAGACGAGAATGGAGATGTGAAAGAGGTCAAAGCAATCAGGATGTCAAATCCAATGGTAGCCAAGGCTGCCATTGACATAATAGAGAATAGCCCCAAATGGACACCTGCCGAATGGAATGGAACAAAAATTAAATCTTACAGAGTGCAGCCGTTTTCAATCTCAACCAATGAGATGAATGAAGTAAAAAAAGAAGTAAAGTCGGAGCCTCAGGTAACTCCTAAGCGCAAGGGTACCCATTTCTAATCTGTATTCATTCCCCGAATCCTGGTTTTTACTTCTGGCGCTACCTCAGTTGCGAATAGCTCTACAGAATTCGATATCTTTTCAAAAGGAATATTTCCGAAGATAATTTGTGCGAGAAAGCGGGTGTGTTTGAAAAGGCCGAATTGATATACGAGTTTTTCGACAATTTCTTCCGGGCTTCCTACCATGAGTGGGCCATCCGGTTCACACAGCATGTCAAAGTGTTGCCTGTTCATAGGTTGCCAACCTCTCTCACGCCCTATCTTATTCATCATAGGTCCATACACCGGCCAGAATTCATCTCTTGCCTTTTCTGCCGTATCAGCAATATAAAGGTGTTCGTTTATGCATAACTGGTAGGGTAAGCCAGGGTGTTCTTTTTTCAGAGTATTTTTGTACAGTTCTGTGAGCCTTGTGAATGCCAATGGGCTGCTGCCGAGTATTGCAATCGTTAAAGGGAGGTTCAGGGTTGCAGCTCTTACCACCGATGATGGAGTACCACCAACAGCTATCCAAATAGGGATTTGTGCATTGAAAGGCCGGGGGTAAATTCCATTATTTTCAATGGAAGGCCGGTGTTTTCCTTTCCAGGTTACATGTTCATTATTTCTGACCTTTAATAGCAGTTCCAGTTTTTCGGAAAACAATTCATCATAATGTTTCAGATCAAATCCAAAGAGTGGGAAAGATTCAATAAATGATCCCCTTCCTGCCATGATCTCTGCCCGGCCTGATGAAATCAAATCGAGCGTGGCAAAGTGTTGAAAAATCCTGACTGGATCCGAAGAACTAAGTACAGTAACTGCGCTGCTCAGCTTTACGGATTTGGTAATTGCAGCAATAGCTGAAAGCAACATTTCAGGTGATGAGATAACGAAATCATTTCGGTGATGTTCGCCCAACGCTACAACATCGAGTTTCCAAAGGTCGGAAGTACGGGCCAATTCCAAAATTTCCAGAACTCTTGTGTGAGCATTCTTTGCATTCCCGGCAGTACGATCGGGTACGATCTCACCAAATGTGCTAATGCCAAATTCCATGTCTTTTTTTGCAAAGCTAATGGAACCTTACAATTATAATTTTCAGAGGGTAAGTTACTGTTTTGAAGTTTTGAAACAAACAAGAAAACATAAGACCATGAAGAAACTATTTTTTGAAGCGGTAGTTTCATTCGCTTTAATTTCCTGTGGTGATGGTGCATCCAACGTTGAATGACCAAAAGACTCTTTGACAATTGCTGTTTTACAAAAAGTTGGCAAACTGCAAAAACGGCAAATAGCTTGGTTGACAGTGTTTCAAACAAAGTGGAGGCAAAGGTGAACTCTTTGAAAAAAGATGTGAAATCTGATGTTGACAGTCTTAAGAAGTAAATCGGGTTTACGTTATTATTCAACCGGCCATGTGCGAGTCCTTTTTTTGGGTGCGAAAATAGATTCAGTAAAAAGTTGGATGGAAAAAGGCTTCAATCCGCATAATGGGATTATACATTCCAAAGTTGAGGAAGGCTGCACAACTAAAAGGCTTGAACACTACTCCAATTGCAATCCCATGGGTGATGGCATTCTTGTGATGCTAAAAAAATTTTTTCGTCTTTATTTTTTTCTTAGTTTTAATGACTCTTTTATCTCACTCAATTACTAAACATTCTATATGAAAATCAAGACAATTTTTACTGCATTGGCGGTAGCTTTGATGACTGCAGCGGCATTGCCAACATTCGCAAATATCCCGGGAGAAGAAGTACCAAAGGAAATACGTGCTAAACAAATAGAAGCCCGGATATTTGAAATCAACCGTATGGATAAGAGTAGCCTGACACAGGAACAGAAGCAGGAACTGAGAAAGGAAGTAAAAAGTCTGAAGAAGGAAGCAAAAAGACGCGGTATCTATCTTTCCGTAGGTGCCATCATTATTATTCTCTTATTGCTGATCCTGATACTTAAATAGTTTTTTCATTTTTTGATTATAAAAGCCCGGAGTTTAACCTTTAGCTCCGGGTTTTGTTATTTTAATACTCTAATCTATTCGAGCACAGATGCTATTTGGAAAAAAGTTGTCAATTGCAAATTCAAAACAGTCCGAAAAGTTGTGCATCAATCTTTCCGATGACTTTGCCAAAGTCTTCTTCGTTTTCTGCAAACTTATTTGTATCTGCGTCAATGATCAATAATGGTCCTTCCTTATAACTGTTGATCCATTTGTCATAATACTCATTGAGCTTTTTGAGGTAATCCAGCCTGATATTCTCCTCGTATTCTCTTCCTCGCTTCTGAATTTGAGCTACAAGCGTTGGTACAGATGCTTTCAGGTAAATAAGCAAATCAGGAGGATTCACCATGCGTTTCAGTGTTTCAAAAAAGGTAAAATAATTTTCATAATCCCTTTTGTTCATCAATCCCATGTCATGGAGATTTGGGGCAAAGATGTGGGCATCTTCATAGATTGTTCTATCTTGTATTACAGTTTCGGTACCGGTCTGAATTTCGAGTAGTTGTGCCAGCCTGCTGTTGAGAAAGTAAATCTGAAGGTTGAAACTCCAGCGCGGCATATCTTCATAAAAATCGAACAGGTATGGATTGTGATCTACATCTTCAAATTGAGGAATCCACTTGTAATGTTTACTTAGCAATTGCGTCAGCGTCGTTTTGCCGGCTCCGATATTCCCGGCCACGGCCACATGTTTTGGTTTTGAAGTCTTTGCCATTGTTCGATTTTTTACATCCTATTGTCAAGTGTAGCGACTAATTTAATAAGTCTTTTCAACTTCTAAGAAAAATAATCTAACCGCATTGCTTTTCGGACGTCCTTCAGCGTAAGATTGGCGTGGTCATTTGCTTTTTCAGCTCCTTTTTGCATGACCTTACACAGATAGGCATCATCTGAGAAAATTTCGTGGATACGTTTGCGGATAGGGGATACAAACAGTACCATATCCTCTGCCAGTTGTTTCTTCATATCGCCATACCTGATGTTGCAATTGTTAAATAGGGATTCGAAATGAGCTACAGTAGCTGCTTTACTCACCAGCCTCATCAAATCAAAAAGATTTTCAATATAATCAGGTTTTGTGCTATTGTTCTCTGTTGGGCCTGCATCAGTCTTTGCTTTCATAATCTTTTTCCTGATTATTTCATCCTCATCAGACAGATAAATTGTGGCATTTTCATTAGCACTCTTGCTCATTTTACCCACACCATCCAGGGACGGAATCCGTACCAACTCTTCATTAAAGTTGAACGCTTGGGGTTCAGGAAATACCTCTCCGTACCGGTGATTAAAGCGTTTGGCAAAATTTCGTGTCATTTCCAAATGTTGCTCCTGATCTTTTCCGACAGGTACATAGTGTGCTTTGTGGATGAGTATATCTGCAGCCATCAGTACAGGGTAGGTAAGTAAACCTGCGTTGATATTATCCGGATGCTGCCTGATCTTTTCTTTGAATGTCGCAGTTTTCTCCAATTCGCCCTTGTAAGCAAGCATGTTGAGGTAGAGGTAAAGCTCTCCGGTGGTATATAAATGGCTCTGGCAGTAGAGAGATACTTTATCCGGATCTAGCCCTGCTGCTAGGTTAGTAGCCAGTACCAACTTGATGTTTTTTTCTAATGTAGTAGTATCAGGATGTGTGGTCAGTGAATGAAGATCAGCAACCATGAAGTAGCAGTCGTACAATTCCTGCATCCTTACGTAGTTACGGATAGCTCCAAAATAATTTCCCAGGTGGAGATCGCCGGTAGGCCTGATTCCGCTCAGCACGATTTCTTTTTTCTTTTCCATGAAGCGGCGAAGATAAAGATTAATTGGCCTGCCTCAGATGGAAGGGACGAATTTCATAATCAGGGTTTGGCTGTAGTTAAAAAATGATAAACGGAAGCATTGTTTTACCGGATGTTGGCCTCCTCTGGGTTAAAGAAATTATATTTGCCCAATGGAAATTTCGGTAGAATTGATTGACAGACTATCTCATCTGTCCATGCTTACATTTTCTGAAGAAGAAAGACTGAAGCTAAAGGATGAACTGGAAAAGATGATGGATTTTATCAAGAAATTGGAGGAAGTAAATACTGAAGGAGTAAAACCATTGCTGCATATTACGGCAGGAAGTAATCTCGAAACAGAAGATGTAGTTACAGGAGAACTCCCCAGGGAAGATGCTTTCTCAAATGCTCCACTTCATAATGAT
The DNA here is from genome assembly GCA_039811325.1 of Chitinophagaceae bacterium. Taxonomy (GTDB): domain Bacteria; phylum Bacteroidota; class Bacteroidia; order Chitinophagales; family Chitinophagaceae; genus Ginsengibacter. Next base: position 15,135 of record JBDHYH010000055.1, read on the forward strand.
CAATTTTTCCTGGTTCCAAAGGTTATAAAAAAATAATACCCTATGTCTGGTTCTATCATTTCATTGAATGAAATCCGTAAGAGTTATTACCTCGGCAAGCAAGAATTAAAAGTGCTTAAAGGCATTACGTTGGATATTTCCAAGAATGAATATGTGGCCCTGATGGGTCCCAGCGGGAGTGGCAAATCCACCCTGATGAATATTCTTGGCTGCCTGGATTCTCCCACTTCGGGAAAATATATTCTCAATGGACAGGATGTAAGTAAGATGGAAGATGATGCCCTTGCCGATGTTCGAAACAAGGAAATAGGATTTGTATTCCAGCAATTCAACCTGCTACCCAGGCTCACTGCAGCGGAGAATGTGGCGCTGCCGCTGATCTACAATGGTACCTCAAAAAAAGAAAGAACTGAACGCGCCCTTGAGATGCTAAAGCGTGTAGGCCTCGATGATAGAAGCCATCACAAACCGAATGAATTGTCAGGAGGACAAAACCAACGCGTTGCTATTGCCCGTGCATTAGTCAATAACCCCAGCATTATTCTTGCTGATGAACCAACCGGAAACCTTGACTCCAGGACTTCGGTGGAGATCATGAATATTTTTGGAAAGATACAATCAGAGGGTAATACAGTGGTGTTAGTCACTCATGAAGAAGATATTGCGCATTTTGCACACCGCATCATCAGGCTACGAGATGGCATCATTGAGACCGATCACAAACCGGTGAAGGTGTTGCAGTAAAATAGGTTGACTAATGAAGATATACACTAAAACCGGCGATGCCGGTAAGACAAGCTTGCTTGGCGGGAAGAAAGTTTCCAAAGGTGCCTTGCGATTAGAATCTTATGGTTCAGTGGATGAACTGAATTCATTTGTGGGGTTACTTTCAGATTTTCAGGAAGATATTGGTACTAAAGAAACATTGAAAGAAATTCAGGACAGGCTCTTTACTATAGGATCTGAATTGGCCTGTGACCCGGACAAGAATATCAAAATGCCAATACCTGATTTGCATGAGCCTGATGTAGAATTGCTGGAAAAAGAAATGGATAGAATGAATGATGAATTACCACCACTTCGGCAATTTATTTTGCCTGGTGGTGCCCCTGCAATTTCTTTTGCACATGTTGCGCGTACAGTTTGCCGTAGGGCTGAGCGCAATTGCATCCGGCTGAATGATGCAGAAGGAAATGTAGCTCCCTTAATCATTAAATACCTTAACAGGTTAAGCGATTATTTCTTCATGCTTGCAAGATATACCGGGCATAAAAATAATATTCCGGATATAGAATGGAAGCCGAGGCTGGGGAAGTGAGGTTTCAGGTTTCAGGTTGCAGGTTGCAAGGTTGAAAGTTCAAGTCTTACAGTTTAACTTTTCGCATTCAACTAATAAACAATCTAACAACTCAACTATACAACAATACAACATCCCAACTATACAACTATACAACAACCCAACTATACAACAATACAACAACCATGCAATATCTCAAAGACCTTTTCTCCAATCAGCAATACGATTCAAAACAGTTTTTCCTGATTGCAGGGCCATGTGTCGTAGAGAATGAAGCATTGCTATTCACAGTAGCAGACAAGGTTTCGGGTATCTGTAAAAGATTGGGAATTCCTTACATTTTCAAATCATCCTACCGTAAGGCCAACCGTACCAGTGCAAATAGCTTTACAGGAATCGGTGATGAAGAAGCGCTCCAACTTCTTGCAAAAACAGGTAAACATTTTACACTACCTGTCGTATCAGACATTCATGCGCACGAAGAAGCTGCAATAGCTGCAAAGTATGTGGATGTGCTGCAGATACCTGCCTTCCTGTGCAGGCAGACTGACCTCCTCCAGGCAGCTGCAGCGACACAGAAGATTGTGAATGTGAAAAAGGGACAATTCTTAAGCGGCACTTCTATGAAATTTGCAGTGGATAAAATTCGGGCTGCCGGAAATAATAAAGTGATGCTTACAGAGCGTGGTAATTCTTTTGGATACACAGACCTTGTAGTTGATTACCGAAACATTCCCATAATGCAGGAAAACGAGGTGCCGGTTATCATGGATTGTACACATAGTCTGCAACAACCCAATCAGCCAGGAGGCGTAACCGGGGGCAACCCTGCCATGATCGGAACTATTGCTAAAGCTGCCATAGCTGCCGGAGCAGATGGTTTATTCATAGAAACCCATCCTAACCCGGCACATGCGCTAAGCGATGGGGCTAATATGTTAGTATTGGATAAGTTGGAAGAATTATTAGAGCAACTTGTGAAAATAAGAAGAGCAGTTGTATAGTGATCTGTTACATGATCTGAGTTTGGTAATTGGTCCGGCACAGCGGATGAAAATTGGGATTGTAAAATTGACGCTCATGGTGAATCAAATTCAAGGTCGCATTTTCCAATTTCTATTAACCATTAACAACGAATCTCTCACATCTCTTTCTTCAAAGCGTCCATTCGTTTTCTTGACTTGTTGTTGAAAATCTTTACGCCATTGCTTACTCCTTTGCGTAATGACTTCTGCTTGTCTTCCGGTAATTCCAGAATAGCCCGGCAAGATTCTGAACAGCAACCCTTGTATTTCTCTGCACATTCAGGACATTGAATAAACAACAGATGACAACCTTCATTAGCGCAATTAACATGGGTGTCGCACAGTTTGCCACATTGATGGCAATGGCTGATGATTTCGGTACCGACCTTCTCGCCAAGACGCTGGTCAAAAACAAAGTTCTTTCCCAGGAATTTGTTTTCCAATCCATTCTCCTTTGCTGTATTCGCATAATGAATCACTCCTCCCTCGAGGTGATACACATGTTCGAATCCACGATATCTCAGGTAGGCACTGGCCTTTTCACATCGAATACCTCCTGTACAATACATGATGATGTTTTTGTCTTTCTTTTCCTTCAGCATCTCTGCGGTCATTGGCAATTGTTCCCGAAAGGTCTCAGATGGTACTTCAATTGCATTCTTGAAATGTCCCACTTCGTATTCATAATGATTTCGCATGTCCACCACAATCGTCTCTGGATTATCGGTCATTTTGTTGAAAGCTTCTGCATTCACATATTGTCCTTTCTTACTCATATCAAAGCCAGGATCAGAAATGCCATCAGCCACAATTTTCTTGCGTACTTTAACCTTGAGTACCCAAAAACTTTTCCCGTCATCATCTACAGCAGTATTCAGTCTTAGATCCTTCAATTCAGGAATTGAATTGAGATAGGTCTTGAGGTTCCTAAACTCTGACTCGGGCACGCTTATCTGAGCATTGATACCTTCCGACGCAATGTAAATTCGCCCAAACACTTTCATATATTCCAGGTGTTGATACATTTCATTCCTGAACATCTGAGGATCAGTGATCGGGAAATAACAATAGAAACTAATGGTAATGCGCCTGAAAGTTTCTTCCATCAATTTTTTCTTCAGCTCCTTCTGAGATACCTTATTTTGAAGTGACATAATGCTGCAAATTTCAGTATTTCTATGAAACTTGTATATATCCTCAATCTTAAACTATTGGAAAAAAATATTCCTTTTGCTCATCCACCCCATTCTCAGGGAAAGGGGCAAACTATCAAAAATGGGCTTCACAAAGAAAAATATCTGATCTTATGAATTGAGGTTCTTTTCTGGTTAGAAGAATTATTCCATATTTGTAGGAAAGAACACTCATGAATGCAAATGGACGGTATTGGTTCGAAAGAATTAGCCCTCTTGAAAAATTACTGATCTGCCTTGCACTCGCTATTATTGCTTATTTCATCATCCACATCAATGATTTGTATGGACTCACACGGCTGATGTTTGCCTGGAACATTTTTAGTTTATCCATGATCGTTATGAATTGGATTACATTCAACATCACAGATTCAAAAGAAATCAGATCCCAGGCTCGGGTACAGGACCCTAAGCGGGCCATTGTTTTCGGTTTAGTATTGATCGCTACCATTGCAAGTATCCTTGCAGTGGTGATGATGATCATTGTGAAAGAAGAAGGAAAAACCGGGATGGGGTGGCGTATTCCTCTGGCCATAGCAGGAATGGTTCTGTCATGGGTATTGATACATACGCTTTTTACACTTCGATATGCGCATATTTATTATGGAAATGATGTGGACAATCCTACCAATCATGCAGGAGGATTAAATTTTCCGGGTAGCAAACGCCCAGAATATCTTGACTTTGCTTACTTCTCCTTTGTTTTAGGAATGACATTCCAGGTTTCAGACGTAGAAATCACATCCAGGTCGCTTCGTACTTTGGCACTCTTTCACGGAATGATTTCATTTGCATACAATACTGTGATGATAGCGCTGGTGATCAATTTGACGGTGTGAGAAGAGTTGGTCGATTTGAGATTTGGGATTGAGGATTCGTGTAATATGTCGTTTCAAGTTTCAGGATTCAACTTTCAACCTTCAACTATGAACTATGTTCACTGAGCTTGTCAGACGAAGCTATCGCTTGTCAGACTCAGACCGAAGCGTCAGAGCCGAAGTGTGAACTTTCAAAACTCTCTTATCAACTTTCCTCACAACCCCATGGGCATCTCTTTCTTCGTGCGATTCTTAGCGAGGGATGGATCCATTTCTATAGCCTTATCGCAGATGGCCTGACCTTTTTGTTTTTGCCCCATTTTTTGAAATGCCATACCCGCCATATAAAGAGACGATGCGTCTTTTGGATTTATGGTGAGTACCTTTTCATAATATTCCACGGCGCCCTGGTATCTCTTGGTGGCATACATAGCATAGGCTATGTTCGTGAGCATGGTAGTATTATTTGGCTTATGGCTGAGTACCGTATTCAAGGTTTGCAATGCATTGTCCACATCGCCACTGTAGAGTTGGCAGAATCCCATGTTTTCGAGAAAGTCATTGGTCTGTCGGTATCCTGCATCGGCAGCCTTTTGAAAACTTGTAACCGCTCCCTTGTAATTTCCGGCATTGTAGTAGAGCAAACCTAATTCGTAATGCCAGTTACTTTTTGTTGGGTCAGAGTTTACAGCCTTCTGAAAATTTGCAATGGCTTCCTGCCCCTTCTCTAATTCAATGTAAGTGAGCCCAAGTGTGTAGGCGGCTTCGCCGTCCTTTTCATTATTCTTCAAGGCACTCAAAAGGTATTTTTCAGCCTGCCCATAATTCTCCATTCTGTAATAACTCATTCCGGTTATTCTGTCGGATTCTTCGCAACTGCATTTTCGGGCAAAGTCTATGGCTTTCTGATTTTGTCTTCCATTATAGTTCAGTATCATCAATTCCCTGATCACTTCTTTATTCTCTGGCTGTAATTCATACGCTTTCTGAAAACTTTCACCTGCCTGGTAAAGGCGATTCATTTCAAGATTGGCCTTGCCATTAGCAACATAAGCATCTGTAAGATTAGGATTAAGTTTTATAGCCTTCTCAAAATCAAGAGTTGCTGCGTTGTATAGCCGGGAAGAAAACTTTTCTTCTCCGGATTTCAAAAATATTGTTGCACTGTCTTGTGCATAACTGTTTCCGGTGCACATCAATACGGTCATCGTAAAAAGAAATCTTATTGAGCATTGCTTTCCCGAAATGGTTGAATACAAAAATGGCGACGCCACATTTTTCAGGGTTTGAAGTTTCATAGGTGGGTGGTTTTGTAGTATCAAAAACAGGCTATTTAAGCACTACAACAGATAACGCAGGAAGGTTCAATTTTATTTCGCAATCCTTGGTCTTTTTGTCCACAACCTTTACTCTAACTTCCTGACCTACAAAGCGTCCGCCGCCCCAGTATTCTTTAGCATCACTGTTGAAAATCATCTGCCACGACAATTTTCCCCTGGTGCGGACATACCACTCGGTTCGTTCTACCGGTGTAAGGTTCAAAATAATGATCAGATCATCTTTTCCTTTCTTGCCTTTCCGCTTGTAACTGACCACACATTCGTTGTAATGTGTAAGGTCGAGCCATTCGAATCCTGCCTGGTCAAATTGTAATTCATATAATGCAGGTTCGCTTCGCAATAATTGATTTAATGCCGACACATAATCCTGCATTTTTTGGTGAGCATCATATTGTAATAATGGCCAGTCTAGTTCTCGTTCAAAATTCCATTCACTTGTCTGGCCAAATTCATTTCCCATAAATAAAAGTTTGCCACCCGGATGAGTAAACATATAACCATACAATGCACGCAGGTTAGCAAATTTTTGCCACTCATCCCCGGGCATTTTGTAAAGCATTGGCGACTTGCCATGAACTACTTCATCATGGCTGAGTGGCAACAAGAAATTTTCATTGTAATAGTACATCATACTAAAAGAAAATTTGTCCTGGCTGCCGCTTCGCAATACCGGGTCCAATGAAAAAAAATCAAGGGTATCATGCATCCAGCCCATCATCCATTTCATGCCAAAACCGATGCCACCTGAGGTGGTCATGCCGGTAATGTCAGGCCAGTCACTGGATTCTTCTGCAATCATCTGTACATCAGGAAAATCCCGATAAACCATAGCATTGAGATCCTGCATGAAGGCGATCGCCTCGAGATTGCCATTACCTCCATATTCATTTGGCTCCCACTCACCCTCTTCCCTGGAGTAATCAAGTTTCAAAATGGAACTCACAGCATCTACTCTCATGCCGTCTATGTGATATTGTTCAAACCAATAACGCGCATTACTGATAAGAAAAGAACGTACTTCCGCTCTCTTATAGTTGAAGATGTAAGAATTCCAATCCGGGTGAAATCCTTTGCGCATGTCAGCATATTCATAAGTATGCGTCCCGTCAAACTTAAATAAACCATGTGCATCGCCCGGAAAATGCGAAGGCACCCAGTCGAGTATCACTCCAAAACCTGCCTGGTGTATGGAATCTACAAGTTCCATAAAATCTTCGGGTATGCCATACCGTGAGGTTGGTGCAAAATACCCGGTGCCCTGGTAACCCCAACTCCTGTCATACGGATATTCCATTACCGGCATGAATTCCACATGAGTAAAATTCATCTTTTCAAGGTATGGGACCAATTGCCTGGCAATTTCTTTATAGGAATTGAAACTATCCTTGTTATCCGGATCCGGCTTCATCCAACTGCCAAGGTGCAACTCATAGATACTCCATGGGGATTTTAATGAATTATTTTTCTTGCGCCGGCGCATCCAGGCCGTATCATTCCATTTGTATTGAATGTTCTTAGTTTTAGAAGATGTGGCAGGCCGCAGTTCCCAGTGCCTTGCAAAAGGGTCACCTTTGAGAAGCTCAACACCTTCAAATCCCTTAATGAAATATTTATAGTTTTCGTATTCGCCTAAATGAGGTATAAAACCTTCCCATATTCCTGAATGGTCAAGCCTTACGAAAAGTGGATGACTATACCTGTCCCAATTATTGAAATCGCCGACAACACTCACCTGGGTAGCATTAGGTGCCCACACAGAAAAATAATATCCCGGCGTTTTCAGAACAGTCAATGGATGAGGGCCAAAATGCTCGTACAAAGAATAGTGTGTTCCATCCTGGAAGTTCCGAACGTCTTCTTCGTTGAAAAGAGAATAGTTCCACACCGGCCGCGTGCTGTCAACGAATTCAATGTCTTCGTATGCTAATTTTATCTTCGGCATGGGAAAGTATTTATTCTCTGTTAATAAATGTAGGATTGTTTTGTGAATTTTACAGAGGAAAACTAAAGAAAGCAAAAAGTGAAAAAGAAGAAACTATTGGCATTAGGTAATTGGCTATGTGTACTTTCATCTGCCACGGCAGACAAATCTCTGATCTCAAATGCATAGTCCATAATTATCCATTCTAAACTCCAGCCTCCCAACTATCTTTGCTCCACTGTGTCACTTATCGAAAAACATACTGACTTTGTAAAGTCCAAAGCATTAGAGTTGGGCTTTGCATATTGTGGCATTGCTGAAGCAAAGAAACTGGATGAAGATGAACAACGACTGGAACAGTGGTTGAACAAAGGGCTTCATGGCACTATGTCTTATATGGAAAACTATTTTGACAAAAGAGTGGACCCAACATTACTTGTGCCGGGAGCACGATCAGTGATCACGCTTTTGATGAATTATTATCCTGCAGAAAAGCAAAGACCGGATGCTCCGCAAGTTTCCAAATACGCTTATGGTAAGGATTATCACGATATTATCCGGGAAAAATTAAATCTATTTCTTCAATCTATCCGGGAAAATATCGGTGAAGTAAATGGCCGGGGGTTTACAGACAGTGCTCCGGTATTGGAAAGAAGCTGGGCTGCAAGAAGTGGTTTGGGATGGGTTGGAAAAAATGGAAATCTTATCAACAAAGATTCAGGATCTTTTTTTTTCATAGCTACTTTAATTACAGATTTGAAATTGATAGCAGACCATCCCTATGTAAAAGATTATTGCGGCACCTGTACCAAATGTATTGACGCTTGTCCTACAGATGCCATTCTTCCAAACAAGGTGATCGCAGCTAACAAATGCATATCTTATTTCACCATCGAACTCAAAGATGCTTTGATTCCTGGTGATATGAAAGGACGGTTTGAAAATAAATTATTTGGTTGTGATATTTGCCAGGATGTATGTCCGTGGAACCGGTTTAGCTCTCCTGCAAAAGAAGAAGGTTTCACTCCTATACCGGAGATATTGAGTTACTCCGAAAAGGATTGGGAAGAACTTACGGAGGAAAATTTTAAAATCATCTTTCGAAAATCACCTATCAAACGAAGTAAGTACCAGGGCATACGGCGAAACTTGAAATTCCTGGAGGAGTAGCTGAAACCGTTGATCACTGGTCGGGTGAATCGTTGTCTGGTGATTAAATATTTTAGATTTGCCAGTTAGAAGTTTAGGTTGTGCGAAACTGAACGCAGCGTTTTCAATTTTCAATTGAACATTAACTCAACTACTGAATCAATGCAACAATTTTGTCGATCGGAAGGCTGTTGGCAAAGGATAAAATTTTATTCTCATCCAAATTTTTGTCAACAATGGTTATCAAAGCACTTTTCAATGGTATTTGTGAAGTATAATTTGAAGAACCATTCTCGTTTTCACCATCCTTATCCAGCTGCGCTTTGTAGCCGCTTAACTTCACTACCCTGGTAGTGGAATCGCGCATCATTCCGCCCGGCATTGGCATGTTCAAAAAAGCATTGATCATCGCGATTATGGGTGAATTACTCATGATATCAATATGAGTACCGAAGTCGTATACTCCCTGTGAACGATAGCGCCCACGAAATCAACATTGGCAGCCACTGCGTCTTCCTTTGCATTGGTGGCCTGCTCTGCGAAGTCTTTGGGAAGCATTCCCAAAATTTCTTTGCCCACAATCATATCGAGTTCCAGAATCGCTTGTTCCAGGGAGAAGTGAGCATCTGCTAATTTTCCTGAACTGTAAGATGTCCTGCCATCAGCAAGATTCTTTGCAAAGTCCTGTTCCTGCAAAGTAATTGCTGAAAAAAGTACTATGGCAAGCAAAAAATATTTTTTCATTATTGCCTGGAATCTTCTGGCTTAGTCCCAATGGAAAAAGGATTACATTAACCAGCCCTGGCTTTTAATTAGCAGCAATGGAAACCATACGCTGTAAGTGCTTTTCTCCAATTTTAGAAATTGCAGCCGGGCTAAAGTGAAAAGTAATATATCTTTTTTCCCGATGATTTAATTTTTATGGCACAATGCCTTCACACCGTGATTGAAGATTTTTAAGTGCCTCTTCATATTGCGGCCCGGTTAGTTTGTCCAGGAAAAGTGTTTGCGCTCTCTGCCATGGATACCACTTGAAGGTAGTGGATACAATAATATCCGTTCTAACAGTACCTCCTCCTGTAGAATCCAATCTGAACAGATAAAGTTGTGAGGCGCCTGATGCAATGGAGGTTCTGAAAGAAAGTGAATCAGTTTTTTTATAAAGGAACTGTACCGTAATATTCTTTCCTGAAGTTCTTATGATTGTAGCAGAATCCGCGGAGTGAATTTTTAATGTAGCAAGGTTTTCCTTCAATACGGGAAACCAATCCTGCCAGTTATGAAAATCCGCTACCTGTTTCATAATTTCATCCCGGGATGCATTGATTGTGATAGATTTTGCTACAGACACACTTCTTGGTAAGAGAAATGACAGTAACATCAAAAAAATCAAAAGCAAACCAACAAGTACAATCAGGCGTTTCATGTTTTTATTCCCATTTAAAGACTTTCACAGTTACGAGATAAATTACCACTCCCCACAACAGAAGTA
>JBDHYH010000056.1:0-24623 GCA_039811325.1 Chitinophagaceae bacterium
TTTTCATTTTACCTTTTTGAAGTACTTTTGCTCCGCTTAAAAGTAAAATAAAAACATCTCATTATGACTTATGACGTTATCGTATTAGGCAGTGGCCCCGGCGGATATCCTGCTGCAATCAGGTCTTCCCAATTAGGAAAGAAGGTAGCAATTGTTGAGCGTGAAAGCCTTGGCGGTATCTGTCTCAACTGGGGATGTATTCCCACAAAAGCGCTGTTAAAAAGTGCCCAGGTGATGGAATATGCACACCACAGCGCCGATTACGGAATTGAAATCAATGACCCTAAAGCCAACTTTGACGCCATTGTAAAACGCAGCCGCGGCGTGGCTGACAAGATGAATAAAGGCGTTCAGTTTCTGATGAAGAAAAACAAGATCGATGTGATCATGGGCAATGGCAAGTTGGTGGGTGCCACCAAACTGGAAGTAACAGACAAGGATGGTAAGAAACAAATTTATGAAGCAAAGAACATCATCATTGCAACCGGCGCCCGTGCCCGTGAACTACCGGCCATGAAACTGGACGGCAAGAAGGTGATCGAATACCGCAAAGCAATGAGCCTGGAACAACAGCCTAAATCTATGATCGTAGTAGGAAGCGGCGCCATCGGAACTGAGTTTGCCTATTTTTATAATTCCATTGGGACGAAGGTTACTATTGTAGAATTCCTTCCTAATGTAGTGCCTGTAGAAGATGAAGATATCAGCAAAGAACTCGCGAAGAGCTTTAAGAAGCAGGGCATCGACATCATGGTGAATAGCGAAGTAACCAAAGTAGATACCTCAGGCAATGGAGTGAAAGCAACAGTAAAAACTGCAGACGGTGAGAAAATCTTGGAAGCGGATGTATTATTGAGTGCGGTAGGAATCGCTGCAAATATTGAAAACATAGGATTGGAAACTGTAGGCGTAAAGACAGATCGCGGCCGCATCATTGTTGACGGACACCAGCAAACCAATATCAAAGGCTTGTATGCGATCGGCGATTGCACACCCCACCAGGCCCTGGCACACAAAGCCGGCAAAGAAGGAATTATCGCTGCAGAACATCTTGCAGGAAAAAATCCTGAACCGATTGACTATGGTAACGTCCCCGGTTGTACGTATTGTGTTCCTGAAATTTCTTCTGTAGGTCTTACAGAGAAAGCAGCTAAAGAAGCAGGATATGAATTGAAGATCGGTAAGTTCCCATTTGTAGCCAGTGGTAAAGCTACAGCAGCAGGTGATACAACAGGTTTTGTAAAGATCATTTACGATGCTAAATATGGCGAGCTACTCGGATGCCACATGATAGGTTATAATGTAACAGAATGTATTGCCGAGGTAGTAGCCGCTCGCAAATTAGAAACAACAGCTCATGAAATTCTGAATACTATTCATCCACACCCTACCATCAGCGAAGCCGTGAAAGAAGCAACAGCAGTGGCGTATGGAGAAGCGACGGATATTTAGAGAGTTGAAAGTTGAAAGTTGAAAGTTGAAAGTTAGGAGGATGAGGAGTGTTTCGGGTCTCAGGTTTCAAGTTTCGGGTTTCAAGTTTCAGGTTGATAGCTTCAGTATTAGTATTTACTTTCATTTCATTATCCTTCTGACATGGATTGGAGGTATTCATTACTGACAATTCATCATCCATCCGATGTGGCGGACAATTCAAAATTCTATTTTGTTTTGATGGTAACGAAATAAGGTTTTGGCCACAAAGGCACAAAGTCACAAAGGATTTCTACTACTACTTCTTCGTGGCTTTGTGCCTTCGTGGCTATATTTTTTCAAAAAGAGACAGAAAGCTTAATCAGCTTCGTGTCTTAGAGCCTTCGTGGCTAAGGTTTTTTCTATACTAAAACTGCATATTAATAATTCACGCCTCCTTTTCGAAAACAAAATATCCCCACGGTGATAGTTGCAACTTATTGTCTTTCGTAAAGTCTTCTTGTGCACCCGTGAAAACATTTCTAAAATTTCCGGTTACATTCACCACTTCGAAGTTCGCAGGCTGGCCGGAAAAATTGAGCACAACGAGTACTTCATGTTCCTCATTTTTTCTCAAATAAGAAAAAATGCTTCCGCTATTTTCCTGTGAAATGATGTGTGTAGAAACAGCATCATCTCCTGCTCGTAGTGAAGGGTTGCTTCTTCTGAGAGACAACAAAGTGTGATAGAAATCCTCAAGATGACAGGTTCCTTTCCATTCAATCGGATCTTTGTCAAAAAATTTCAATCGTTTCAGATTAGGTAATTCCTGCCCGGAATAAATCATGGGCAGCCCATTCCAGGTACAACTCAGCACCGCCAGCATTTGAGCCGCATTACCATACTTCTCATATTCTGTACCATTCCAGCTATTCTCGTCATGATTGGATGTGAAATATACTCTGAATGCATCCGGAGGGAACTCTACTGCAGAACTAAAAAGTACCCCGAGCAGATGATCCAGGGAAGACTTGTTTTTGCAATAATCTTCAGAAGCATGCATCCACTTCCAGGTGTAGGTAGCATCAAATGCATGGTGATATTCCGGCACTTCACACTCGGCCAGCATAAAAATTTCAGATTTAATTTTTGTAATCGCTGTCCTTGCTTCTATCCAAAGATCAAGTGGAACAAGGTGCGCCATATCACACCTGAATCCATCTATATCACACTCCCTGATCCAAAAACACATGGCATCTGATAATGCTTTCCATACCTCTTTATTTTCAAAATTCAACTGTGCTACATCCGTCCATCCATGCGGATGCAGCAGGTCGCCATCCGGTTGATATACATAATAATCCGGATGTTCCGTCGTCCACCGGTGATCATTGCCGGTATGGTTCGCCACAAAATCTATGATCACTTTAAAACCCAACTGGTGGGCATTTACAACCATTTGCTTAAAGTCATCCATCGTTCCAAACTCAGGATTGATGGCATTGTAGTCTTTAGCAGCGTAATAACTTCCGAGTGAGCCTAACCTGTCTTTGTCGCTGATGGGCGTTACCGGCATAAACCAAAGTACTTCCACTCCCATTTTTCGCAATCGAGGTAAATGTTTAGAGAAAGCGGTAATAGTGCCTTCATGTGTATATTGTCTGAGGTTTACTTCGTAAATATTCGTCTGGTAACTCCAATCCAAATGCGGAAAACTTTTCTGATCTTTAGTCATAGAGGTTTAAAATAGTAATAAAATTGGGAATAATACCCGCTCGCGAAAATATGCTACAAATATGATCCCTAATTTTACAACTTTCTACAACCATGAAAAAATTTGACGTCCCGGTAATATACAGAAGCCCAATGATCAGCGCCATCAAAAACAAGCGCAAAGAACTGGATAAACTGAAAAAAGATTTTTCTCCGAGCAGGCTTGACTTTGGACCTGTTGAATTTTTTCTTGCGCGCCATTTTGGTTTTTGCTACGGTGTAGAGAATGCGATAGAAATTGCATTTAAGACCGTCGAAGAAAATCCTGATAAGAATATTTACCTGTTGAGCGAAATGATTCACAATCCGCATGTAAATAATGACCTGCGCGATCGTGGCGTGAAGTTCCTGATGGATACCAAGGGAAACCAGTTACTGCCATTCGAAGTATTGAAACGTGGAGATATCGTAGTGATTCCGGCTTTTGGTACAACACTGGAAATGGAAGAAAAACTTTTGAAAGCCGGAGTAGAAATAGAGCAATACAATACCACCTGCCCATTCGTAGAAAAAGTATGGAACAGGGCACAGGCCATCTCAAAGAACGAATACTCCATCATCATTCACGGCAAGCCCAACCATGAGGAAACAAAAGCTACATTCAGCCATAGTGCAAAGCATTCTCCAACGGTGGTCGTGAAAGATTTGAAAGAAGCAATGGAATTGGCAAGATACATTGAAGGCACTGTGGATCCTGAAAAGTTTTATCAGCAATTCAAAGGACAGTATTCCGAAGGTTTTGTAGTGGAGCGCGATCTTGCACGTATCGGAGTGGTCAATCAAACTACCATGCTCGCCAGCGAAACACAACACATCGCTGATTTTCTGAAGCATGTGATGATCAAAAAATATCGACTGAATCCCACAAATATTGCTGAACGCTTTGCTGACACGAGAGATACATTGTGCTACGCCACGAACGAAAACCAGGGCGCTGTTTATGAACTGATCCGGCAGGACGCAGACATGGCGTTGGTTATCGGCGGGTACAACAGCAGCAACACATCGCACCTCGTAGAATTGTGCGAGCAAAAATTGCCTACCTACTTTATTAATTCAGAAGAAGAAATTATTTCTGCCAAACACATACATCATTTCAATTATCACGACAAAACTTTGCGTGATACCTTCTCATTCCTGCCTCAAAAAGTTAAAGTAAAAATTCTGCTGACGAGTGGAGCGAGTTGTCCGGATGCGCTTGTGGAAGGAGTGATTGAAAAGATTGTTTCGTTTTTTCCGGATGCAATATCTACCGAAGAAGTTCTTGCAAACTTTAAAACTGCAATTGAAGAGTCAGCAATTGAGAAAAAGGTAACTCAATAAAGCTAACCTCAATTCACATCCACTTTAAATTTCATCTCCGTATGTTTCTGAAAAAAATCTATCATTTCAAAATTCAAAGTGATGCCACCTTTTTGCGGAACTAATGGAACGGTATAGTTATGTTCATGCTCATGTATCGTTAGCCCCAGCGTGGCGTCACCAGGATTCTTTTTTCAACAAAAACTTCAGTACACTAACGCATGCTTTTTGATTCTGCCAATCTCACTTCAAGTCAAGAATATCCAGTAGCTGTAAATACTATCAGCAACCAACCATTTAATTTTCTGAGCACTTAAAATGACAAGTCTTCGACAATTCACACCGGTATTATGCCGAGGTCTATAAGACATCATTTTCAAACAAAGTTGGCCAAAGCGCTTCCCATTATAATTTTACAAATTCTACGCGCCTGTTCTGTGCTTTTCCGGCTGATGTTTTATTATCAGCTACAGGGTCAGAGGCTCCTTTGCCATCTGTTTCCATCCTGGAAGCATCAATTTTAAATTCATTGGTCAATAAAGTTTTTACGGCTTCCGCACGTTTTTTGGAAAGTGACAGGTTCATGGAAGCATCGCCATCACTATCTGTATGGCCTATAATTTTTACACGTACATTGGCATTATCCTGCAATACACCTGCTATATCTTTCAGGGTTCCGTAAGATTCAGGCTTTACGGTAGCTGAGTTCACATCAAACAGGATTCCGGTGGTAGAAAATTTTCCTTCTGTAATTAACTTATTGCGGGTATCAGGATCGCCCACTGCCAGTTTGATATTTCCAAGGATAAGCTTGTCATTCGGATTCATATCTTGCCATACATTAAACAGAACTGTATTATAAATTTTGCCGGCCGGAAATGCACGCGGCAGGTCAAGTACCTTATCCTGGTTTATATAAACTCTCAAACGTTGTTTTTGACGCCAGATAGAAACTTTTAGCTTTTCTTCTCCATTGTTAGAATAGGTTACCTGGTTGTCTATTGTTTTGTTGCCACCATCATAGCAGCGAATCATGACTCTGCCTCCCTTGTCCCTTGTAGAGCGGTCAAATTCCAGATCTACTCCGGAACTTTGCCCTACACCATTATTCATGACGGTCGTTGCATTTTTGCTTGCCAATAAAAACAATGAAAGTGTGGGCCGCATTTCAAACGGGGCTCCGAAAGTGGAAATATAATCGAATTGATAAGTAAAATTATCCGGCAGGGATTTGATATCCTCCTGTAGAAACGACCCTCTTTTACTGAGCATTAACCAATGGCCTGCCTGGCCTGAAACAGTTACTGTTTCTCCGCTTGAATTGGTATTCCAGTTTTCAGGAAAATCGCCAATGGCATCCTGGGAAAAATCTTCATACACCAATACCTTTTCTCCCGGTACAAAATCATATTTGGAATACGTTTCAATAGGAGCATTTGTGGAATTGTTTCCATTCGTATTTCCCCCGGCCTGGGAACCGTTTGATGTGGAAGTACTATTATTGGCATTGCCTGTTGATGGGGTGGTCTGACTTGTATTTTTTTTCTTTTTTCGGCCAAAAATTGAGTTCAGTAATTTATCTGCCGTCTTATCAGCAGTATGTTCCGTTGAAATGGTTGCCCCTTCCTTTACTCCTTCCCCGATTTTTTGTTTGATAATGTTCCCAGTACTCTGTGCTGTTACCACGCTAATCAAGGCGAAGGTGGCAACAAGGAATATGATACCTTTCATAATAGGGTTTTTATGATATGAACAAGAAAAGTTTCCAGGCTAAGATAAGATTGCCTATTGCTCAAATATCTGGAACTATATACCTGGCAGATTCTATTTGGTATCCGGTCTAAATACATGGAAATCCGGCAGGCAAACAGGCTCTGATCAGGAAGAGAAAATAATTTTTCGAAATTTCCATTGATAAATCTATGAGGATCATGTTTTGGCAAACATGTAATGCTCCACGATAAATTATTGAGACAGGACTGCCTGGTAGCCCTCTCCTTTTCAAAGTTGTTTATAAAAAGAGCAACCTGCTCTACCGAATACTTGCCTAACCTATCCGATTACAAAATAAAAGTATCCGCCTATTGAGTTGAGGTACACTTGTAATTCAATAAAGTGAAAATTTGTTTTAGAATCTCAACAATTACTCAAAAGCTCAAAATGAAAACTATGAAGCAACTCATCTTAATAATTGCATGTTCAATCTTTGTAATCTCATGCAAAAAAAATCCCAACAATACACCCAATATTCCTCCGACAAATCTTAATCCATTCTCTCAATATCTATTGCAAAATACAGCTACCAGTCAAGTGACCATAGAGCGCAATGATGATACAACAAGGGAAATTGGGTATTCATTTATGGTATCCAAACCCGGCACAGTATATGCCCTGGGCCTGAGATTGATAGATACAACAAGGTCATTCTATGTTTCTCTCTGGGACTCATTGCATCACACCCAACCTCTTCTTCAGGTGGCTGTAAAATGCAATAACACTAGCGGTTTCACCTACCAGGATGTTACTTACCAACACAAAGAGGTTCACATAGACCCGAATCATACTTATGTAGTCAGTGTCAATCTTACGCCCGTTGGTGGAACCACCGGTACTGCTTTTATTTTCGGCGCCAGGAACAATTTTCATAATCCCTTTTTCTTCACTGAAGGACCGGTAACTTATTATATCGAGTATGAAAAATACAATTCCAAAACGCCCGTATTCCCGGATATACCAATGACAGGCAGAGACCGCGTGCTGGGATTGGTTGATATTGGATTTCAGTATTAAAGTAAAAATGATTCTATATACACCAGTAGAAAATTTTTAGAGTTTGACGGCAGCAGAGTGATTCAAAAAATCAGTTAGGGACATGGCGGTAATCATAAAAGTTGATAAAACAAAATACAGAATTGAAAAGAGGTGTGCCGTGGCGTAGAAAAGGTTTGAGAAACATTTTTTAGTAAAGCAATAAAATTTTTGTATGAAAAAAATATGTATCGTTGGCATCGCATTCGCGGTGGCCCTGGTTCTACTAACAGGATGTTTGAAACCACGTCATCCTTCACCTGGAAGGATTGCCAGGGAAAATCCTTTTACCGAATACATCCAGGATCTCAATAACAAAGTAAATCTTACAGTTTATAAAAATGATGCGCCGATTGAAATCGGGTATAGTTTTACAGCATCTGATACAGGAACCATTTATGAAATCGGAACCAGGCTTCCCGACACCGGCAAAGTTCATACAGTATCCCTTTGGGACGGAATCACACAGGCACTCTTGATTCAAAAAAACATAAAAATCAATGGATCGACAGGGTTCAATTACGTTGATCTGAACTCAACAAATGAGGGCGTCAATATCCTGGCAAATCATCCTTATGTGGTAAGCGTGAACCTGGTGCCTTATAATTCCGGCCTAAGAGCCGGCAGTGATTACTTTATTGCAAGCCGAACAGACCTGGCACCGATATTCCCACTTACAGACCGCTATATCACATTCCAGCACCAGTACAACAGAACCACTACTACTCCGGCTTTTCCAAGTAACCAAATAATGACTCCAAACTTCATCGGCGGTCTTTGCGATATCGGGTTTAGCCATATTACAAAATAATCATTACCAATCCCGACTTCAAATGAATAACGGACTTTTTTTAAAACTATTCTTAATCGCTGGGATGATTATTACTTTGCTTCAGGTAAATGCCCAGGATATCAGTAAGATTGGCAAACAAAAACCATTTACTTTCAGCGGCAATGTGGGGGGTGGTATGAATTTTTACAATTCGAATGAAACCAATTCTACAAGAGACCCATTCACCTGGAACTTGTACGGAAACTTCACTCCAACGATTTATAGTATTTCTCTTCCATTTTCATTTATCATCAACCAATACAGCAAAAGTTATTCAACTCCATTTGCACAATTTGGAATCAGCCCTACCTATAAATGGATTAAGCTGGATCTCGGGTACAGAACAATGTCTATGTCGCCATTCACTTTTGACGGGCAGAGTTTCAAAGGAGCAGGGATAGAATTAACGCCAAAAATATTTCGCTTTGCAGCCTTTTACGGAAGCCTGAATAAAGCCATAAGTGAAGACACTACAAGTGGCCACCTTGCGATGCCACAATATGGACGAAAAGGATATGGAGCAAGAATTGGTGCAGGCACAGAAGCCAACCATTTTGACCTGATCTATTTTCATGCAAAAGATGATAGTAGTTCTATAAAACTCCTGACCACCACAGATACTATCCGGCCGCAGGAAAATACAGTCATTGGTTTTTCATCAAAATTTACTTTCTTAAAGAAGATCATCTGGACTACAAGCGCGTCTGCAAGCGCTCTAACACCAAGTGTTTCATCTCAAAAGGTAAATAAGGATACATTGATCAAACCACTTGAAAAACTTTTCTCAAAACTGATTCCTTACAGAAATGGTACCGTTGTCAGTTGGGCCGGGCAGTCAACGGTTACGTTCCTTTTGAAAGATTTTAATACAACATTCGGTTACCGGAGAGTACAAGCCGATTTTAAATCTCTTGGAGTGCCTTATATGCTGAATGATGTAGAAGCTTTTCAGTGGAGTGGTGGACTTACACTTAGCCAGGGAAAGATCAATGTGAATGCGAATGTGAATGCACAACACAATGATGTATCAAAAAAATTGGAAAGTGAATTGCACACACTTACCGGTTCTCTGAGCTTTAGTGCCATGATCAGCACTCATGCCAACCTGAACATTTCTGGTTCGGCTGTTGATCTTGCTCAGACTGATGGAACTGCCCACATCAGTGATGATGCAAAACTGAACCAGCAGGTATATGATGTTTCCATTGCTCCCAGTTTTTCTTTTGGAAGTCAAAGTATGTTGCAAACGCTTTCTCCGAACGTTAGTTACTCATTACTTAATGATAATAATCCGGCCACCAAAGCAGCAACAAACAGCAATACGCTTACAGGCGCACTTGCATATTCATGCGCATTCACACAACAATCATGGTCGCTGAATGGTAGTTTACTTTACAATCTGTACAAACAGGATACCATTCAATATACCTCTTATGGAGCTAATGTGGGAGCAGGTGTACAATTACTGAAAGATAAGGCGCTTGGCATGAATGGTTCTATAGGATATCTGCTCAATCGCTTTACGGGTGGTAGCGCCAAAAACAATATCACTGGTTCTTTCAATATTAATTATACGGTAGCAAAGCACCACAGCTTCTCTGCTTATTTCAATTTAGTAACCACACCACCCAGCAGCAATCATGACCTGCAGAAACAATTGCCTTATTCGGTAACGACAACCAATATAGCAGCGGGTATTTCTTATAATTATTCATTTTAATTATTATGACCATGAGCAAGAAAAGCATTTTACATCTTAAAATTTTGTTGACGCTGCTAATGGCAATTGTTTATACCAATACCTACTCCCAGACTCTTTATAATGTAACTATCCGAAACTCTGTGATCCCTCCGGCAAGTCGCTATTTTGATCAGATGTTGCAACAAATATCCCACGGTAAACTGATGGTAACGGTGGCAGGTGGCGACCCTGCAGGTGGGCAAAAGCGGGTAAAGCTTGCAGGTACTTTGGAATGTTTATCACCTACCCCATTCACTATTTCCCTTAATAAAAATTTCCAGCCACAACAACCGATTTTTTTGGCTTTGGGCAACCCGGTAACATTGAACGGGTTTCAATTAATGCAGGCTTTTGGAAACCTTGTTGAGAGCAATCTTCAAATACAAGGTACCAGTTTCAATACTTTGAAAAAAGGAGTAAACCTGAATCTTCCGGAAGGTACCTACCGAATTTGTTTTGTAGCCTATGATTACAATGATGCAAACTATGCGCTCCCGCTTTCAAATCCTGCTACCGGATGTGCTACCTTCAGAATTTGTTACTCTGCTTCCGCTCCTCAATTTCTGCAACCGGTCAATTCCAACAATATGGTGGGAAGCATCCCCATAGTGGCACCCAAATCCCCTATGATCTTTACCTGGACTCGGCCTAATTCTACATGTGGCGTAGCAATGCCACCCATGTACTACGATTTTGAAATCCATGAACTATTTCAGGGACAGGCTCCCAGTGATGCTATTTACAATCCACCTGTATTCATGAAAAATAACCTTCCGTCAACTACATTTTTGTTAGACACCATGTTATACAGAAATGTGTTGAAAATCGGGAAGCAATATGTAATGAGGGTACATGTACGAAATGCCCCGGGCATGGCAGGTGCTACCGACACAGTCAATTTTCAAAACTTTGGGTTCAGCAGGGTCGAGCCTTTTCAATATGGTAGAGTAGTTAACAGGCCATCCAATCCGAAGGATACAATCAGTGTTGTACCAAACAAGCCGATCGTAGTGAAAAAACCTGCTGATACTACCGGGAATGTATCGAAAAATAACCCGATCACTCCGTCTCAACTCTTAAAGAACAGTATTGACACCTCCCAAAAAAGCGACACTACTGCAAAGGCGAGTTCTGACACTACAAAAGTTGACTCGTCCATCATAGCAACCAATGCCTTTGACTCTACTGCCAATTGCGGATTGAATTATACCAAAGATTCTACTGTGGTCGACAAAGACAAAGACCTGAAGAACGACACCATCTCCATTGGAGAATTCAAATTGATTCCAACATCCATTACCCGCGATAATGCAGACAGCACCTACTCGGGTACAGGTACGATTGATTGGAAGCCATACCTGAGTACAATAAAACTTGCGGTTACTTTCAAGAAGATTAAGATCAATGATAGTTTGAAAGTCTTTTCGGGTGTAGTCACTTCTGCAACAGATCCACAAAAATTTCAACTGAAGAGTTTTGCTACCTGGAATGACATTACAAAACAGACGGGCCAGCAATTAGATCAGTTATCCAGTGGAGTTGAAAATTTTATCAACTCCAATAAAACAACCAATGTAATAAGCCAAATAGTTGGTAAGACCCCGGTCAACTGCCCAATCGGTCTGGATAATGAAAACTTTGGTGGAACACCTACGACTATAGCGATCATGAGTATGACCTTTTCTCCAAAGGGAGCTACCATGAGTGTGCTGATGAGCCTGAATATTCCGGAAGCCAACGGCTGGTTGTCTCTTGCGGGTACAGGTTTCTGTATGAACCCAACCGGTGTTTCATTTAAGCAAGGAACTTTAATGTTGCCCTCAGACCGGTATTTTAATCTCGGTACAGCAGAAGATAGCCTGGTTGTAAAATTCAAAGGTTCACCGAGTGCAGATTCTTCAAAAGGGACTTATGTGTCATGGACAAAAGACAGCATCTCTGCAGTCGTGGTTCACGCAGAAATTACTTTACCTAAAAATGCAGTTGTTCGGGAAGACAGCACCGGTAGTCCGGTGGACAGCGCTGTGGTAGCCGGTCTTATGTTCCGTTTTCATAAATGGGACGATTGGATTGCTATGATCACAACACCCAACTTCCAGATAAATGGTGTGAAGGGATTAACCTTCAGTTCTGATACTATTTATTATGATCACTCTTCAAAACAAAATGTGAAAGGATTTAATTTTCCTAAAGAATATACGGGATACAAGGGTGCGGATTTTGAAGGATTATACATACCAAAATTAATGGTGCTACTTCCTTCAGATTTTAAAACATTCAACCAGGGAAAAGACAGGACAGCTTTCGGAGCTAAGGATTTTATTTTAGACGATAAAGGGGTAAGCACACATATTTTAGGAACAAAAATTATAGACCTGAATAATGGAGACCTGGGTGGTTGGGGTTACTCATTAGATACAGTAGAAGTAGTAATACAACAAAATACTTTCCAGAGTGGGAGATTAAACGGCCAGGTATTAATGCCAATCAGCAAAACTCCTCTGGAATACTCTGCAGATCTTCACAAAGCCAAAGACTCCTCATTACAATACGAATTTGTAATTCAACCGAAAGATTCCATGGTGATAGACCTGTGGGCAGCCACCATGACACTAAATAAAAACTCTGCATTCACAGTCAAGAAAGATAGTCTCGGAACTGCTGTTACTTTTATTTTGAATGGAACCCTTGGCATCAGTACGGGTGGTGGAGGTTCACCTTCTTCAGTTATACCCGGGCTCAAATTTGATAGTCTTGGAATAGGTAACAGGGATCCGTCATCTCACGCAAAAAAATTCTGGTTTAACAAAGGAGACTGGTCTTTTGGTGATGGCTCTGATAAGAATTCCAAAACCACATCCTATTTTAATTGGCCGCAAACCGAAGATGGGCTATTAGCAGGTGGTCCAAATTTTAATGGTGAAAATATTCAGGCATCATACTCCGAAAATCCATCAGGCAACTCAGGCGACTCTCAGTCAAGTGTAGGTGGCTTCCCAATTTCTATCAATAACATCGGGCCTTTGGTAGATCTGAGTGATCCGGCAAATATTAAACTCGGAATAAAATTCGATCTTAATGTCAATATCGGATTTGGGGATGCATCTGTCATAAGTGCTACAACCAAATTGGGAATTTATGGGAAAATAAATGCTTCATTTGAAAATATGGCTCCACAAATTACCCTATCGGCAGGTGTGGATATTGATTCCGTACAAATAAAAGGTGGCGTGGGGCCTGTATCTGTTGACGGCATGTTAGTTTTTTACAATCATGACCAGACGTATGGGGATGGATTAAAAGGCCATGTGAAAGCAACATTCCCGTTGGTTACAGTGGAGGCAACTGCTCAGTTTGGCAATGTAAACAATTACAATTACTGGTATATAGATGCGTGTGCTACATTCCCAACGATTCCGGTGGTAGGACCGATAGGGATAAATGGGTTTGGAGGAGGTGCATACTACAACATGGCGATGAGCAATAATCTTCCTGCAGATCCTGCAAGCCTGACGGCTTCATCTAATGCCAATGATGCCACAGCCGGACATACCATGTCCGGTGTTACCTTCACCCCTCAGGAAGGTACTGCCGGTATCAGGGCAACCGTTTGCGTGGCAATGGTATCGGGAGCCGGTGCTGATGCGATGAATGCAAAAGTAACGCTGACTGCACAAATTAAGAATGGCGCTTTTGATATGCTCAATCTTCATGGTGATGTATTTGTACTAACAAATTTTCCGAGCAACAGCAATGCAACCATCAACGGAACTGTAGATATCACCTACGATTTTGCACAAAATAAATTTTCTCTTGATGCGGATGTACAGGGTAAATTCGCTACCATTACTGCAGATATTCCTATTGGAATTTACGCCGGTCCGGATGGATGGTTTTTTAAAGTGGGAGATGCATTTGCAAAACGTGTAAGCATTAACCTGGTGGACATCACCAATGATGTATTTACATTGCATCTCGGCGCTACTGCTTATTTTGAGATGGGAAGCCTGATCAATCCACAATTACCTGACCTTCCCACTCAGATTACTTCACATGGCCTGACTCGAAGTTCATCGGCATCAGCGCTTATTGATGCCATGAATCAATCGCCGGGGGATGGAATGATGTTTGGCGCTGAAGTAGATGGTAAATTGAAATTCAGTTTCGCCATGCTCTATGCCAATGCAGATGCTATAGTTGGTTTTGACATGATATTAAAACATTTTGACCAGGAATTCCAATGCAATAGCCAGGCGGCAGGATGGCAAAACTGGTATGCATTAGGGCAACTCTATGCTTATCTTGGAGTAGATGTAGGAATTCATGTGGACGTTTGGTTTGCCCATGGTGATTTTAGTTTATGTAAATTAGAAGTATCTGCTTTGCTTACGGGAGGATTGCCAGATCCTACCTGGCTGGACGGAGATTTACAGGTGGACGGTGAAGTACTCGATGGTTTAATTTCTGTTCATACCACTGCACACTTTACTGTGGGTGATAAATGTTATCCGAATCCGGATCCATTGAAAGATGTTCAGATCATCAGTGATTACGGACCAAAAGGGAAAGCAGATGTATTTGATAATCCTTATGTGGCGTCCAATGTAGGACTTGAAACTAATTACAACATTGATGTGCCGCCAACAAAAGACAAACCCAATGGCGAAACACGTACTTTCAGGTTCTCTATTGAATCGTTTACCATTTCATCAAAAACACAGCCCAATGTATATGCACACCAGGAATTTCAAAATGGAAATACGGTATCTGTGTTCGCCCTTAAAGACATGCTTTTGCCGAATACTACTTACAATGTGAATGTGGTTTGCAATGCCATGCAGTTTTATCCGGATGAAAACAGGTGGGACTTTCCTTATAATGATAATGACCAACAACGGGAACAAGTAGAGCAAACAACAACGTTTAGTTTCACTACCGGTCCTGCACCGGATTATGTTCCGGAAAAAAATGTACATTTCTCTTATCCTATCAATCATCAGCGGTATGTGTTGAAACAGGAAGCGAGTGGTAAAGGAGCATTACAATTGTCCAAATGGCAAAACAATATTTTCCCTGACAAGGGAGGCAGTTTATTGTCTTCACGCATTTATAATTTATACTTTATAGATCATGCTACCAATGATACTGTGAAGACAACTTATACCAATGATAACAGTACAAATACAATCAACTACTCTTTGCCTGCTAATCTGAAAAACAATACAGTGTATCGGATGGATTTCTATTCAATACCAAATGGGAAGGCTTCTCCCAAGATGGTTAAAAGCCTTGTAAGTATGAGCACCCGCACCAGCGGAAACGTAAGCTACCAGGTAAAACAGACTTCAGTATCCGGCAAATTCACAAATGCTTCATCAACGGCTTTAGCTTCTTCTCCCACCTACCTGGTTTATACAATGTATATGCGTACCAGCCAGTACAATACTTTCAATGATAAAATGAATGCATTGGGTAACTGGAATGGAAACCGTGGAAATAACTATAACGTATATATCTCCAATGACGGCTCCAAACAGGAAGGCTTTGATCAATTTGAAATAAAAGGATATACTTCTCCTGATGGAACCTATTATCCTTCTTTGTTTAGCGCCGGTATAGACTGGAACAGTAGCCAGCAGAATGATCAGTTTGCTGAGATTAATTTATATGGCAATGCATTATCGCTTGCTTTTAAATCAGTATCCACAAATCTTGGTGTTCCTGAACTGCGCGAAATGATTTACAAACCTGCTAAAACGCTTGACTGGAGCCAGTTTCCTGCAGATGCTCCATTGAGTGTGGCTGAAACGGGCGAAGTATCAAAGTATGCTGTCCTGAATAAATCGAATACGGTGGCAATGAGTATGCATGCTTCATCTACTCCGCAAATAACTTCTGTAACAAGGTCTGGCTTAACGATGTCATTATCACCCAAATTAGGTTTGAAACAAAATAGCAGCATGACCATGCAAACATTCCAAACCTCCTATCAGCTTACATGGAGTCGTGATTATTACATCAGGCAGGATTATAACCTGATGAATACATTTGGCCTCACTGCACAAACGCAGGCATCTATCATTCAGCACCAATTAGATCCGGGAGGTCAGGAAAGTACGTTATCGCAAATGGATGGAGTTGTTACGTTCGCAACAAATGCTATTGGAGGAACTATCTCTATGCCATGGAACAAGTTTTATTATCTCTATACGGATCCTAATTCAATGAACATATTGAATAAACTCCGGTATTTGAGTTTCACACCAATCGCCTCCGGAAGCAGGACTATTCATTTTCAATACAAGGCAGGAAGCATGCCGGGTAGTACTGTTTCCAAAACCTTCACCATAAAATAGATGCAAATGAAAACCAATAAATATTTTCTCTTTGTGATTTTGATGATGATGTTTCAATTTGCGTTTAGCCAGAAGACAAAACAAAAACTGCCCACGGTACAGCTCAGGGCAAGTATTCGCATGTTTGCAAAGTCTTATGGTGATTCTATTGTGTTGTGCTGGGGTCCTACTGCTGATTGGGCATGGAAAAATTTGAATTACACGGGCTATACGATAGAACGGATTGATCTTTCAATTGCAAATCATCCGGTAAAACAAATTCTGAACCAGCAACCATTGAAACCGTTGTCGCTTGCTGAAATGAAATCAAGATTTGGCCCCAACAATAAATATGCTGCAATCGCTGCACAATGCCTCTATGGGAAAAATTTTACCAGCAACATCCGCAAAGGGCAGGCTGGTCAGGCCGACCAGGCCAATGTATTCAATAGCCGCTTTGCTTATGCATTGCAGGTAGCAGACTATGATGGTAATGTGGCAGCAGCTGAAGGATTGCGCTTTACTGATAAGAATGTGAAGAGAAACGGAATTTATATTTATAAAATTTACCCTGCACAATTGCCTTCACAGGGAAAAATTGATACAGCCAATGTTTTAATAGAGAACAACCAGTCTGGCGCGCAACGCAGCAAACCTAAAATGACTGAAGCAATTTCACGCGACAGGTTAGTGGAACTACACTGGAACCGCATACAGGCTGAACAATACAGCGGGTATTTTATTGAACGAAGTGAGGATGGCAATCATTTCAAAGCGTTGAATGAGGTGCCATATTTTTCTTCCAGGCCAGATTCATCCATGATTCAAAAAGATACCACCAAAGAAAAAATATTTCAATTATTACAATTGCAACAGGTATTTGTGGACAGTCTTCCTGCTAATTATAAAAAATATTATTATCGTTTGAAGGGTATCAATGCCTTTTCAGAAATGAGTAATTATTCCGACACACTCATTGCAATGGGAACAGACCTGACCGCACCGGCAGCAGCTATGGTATCAAGCCCAAAATTTATAAAAGGAAGAACCATTCAATTGAATTGGAAGAAACCGTTGAAAGAAAAAGACTTCAAAGGATACATCGTAACCCGTGCCCGCCTGGTAAGCGGGCCATATACTGCATTGCATTCCGGCTTCTTAAATCCTGAGACTACTCAATTTTCAGATACTTCCGCTTTTGCACATGGGCAAAATTATTATGTAGTGCTTGCTGTAGATACTGCAGGTAATTCTGCACCATCTATACCTGCGATGGGATTAGTTCCTGATGTGACGCCGCCTGCAATACCTACAGGATTGAACGGTTATATTGATAAAGGCGGGCTGGTTCATCTCTATTGGAAACCAAATTCAGAAGAAGACCTGAAAGGATATAAGGTTTATTTTTCTAACAGTAATGCTCAAATGTATTCGCAAATCACCATCGAGCCGGATGTTGATACTACGTTTACTGATAGCATTACCTTAAAAACTCTTACAAAAACCATTTGGTATAAAATTGTGGCAGTGGATGAAAATAATAATCACTCCGGCTATTCGAAACCTGTTGAGTTGAAAAAACCGGATATCGTTCCGCCGGTGCCACCATTGGCATTGAAAGTTTATGTTGACACAGCCGGGGCACAAATAGACTGGATACAAAGCGCCAGCGAAGATGCAGCGGGTTATATTATTTTCAGAAAGGAAAATAAATCAGGTTGGATACCGATACAACGGGTGAAGCATGATCCGACCAAACAATCTTTTCATTTTACGGATCGTAACATGATACCTTTTCATGATTACGAATATTGTGCAGAAGCCATTGATGATGACAGTTTACATTCAGGAAAATCTACGCCTGTTAGTGCTGCAATTAAGACATTACCTGACCTGCCTGCGTTGACAACACTCAAGGCAAGCTATAATGAAAAGACAAATCAAGTGCAGCTTTCATGGACATATTCTGCCACAGGAGATTACTTTTTTGTAATATTCAAGTCGACAGGTGAAGAACCTTTATCAAGATACCAGTCAGTATCAAAAGGAGTCTTACAGTATGCTGATGCCATAAATCCTCAAAAAACAAAAAATATCCGTTACGCAATCCAGGTAATTTTTAAAGATAAGCGAGGAAGAACCAGGTTGAGTGTGCCAGTAACCGTGACTATACCAATGTGATGAATGATTACACCCGCAAGAATTATTAATGATCCAAGGTGAAGAATCAATTCACATCCACCTTAAAATCCATCTCCGTATGTTTCTGAAAAAAGTCTATCATTTCAGAATTCAAAGTGATGCCACCTTTTTGCGGAACTAAAGAAACGGTATAGTTATGTTCACGCTCATGTATCGTCAGCCTCAACGTGGCGCCACCAGGATTCTTTTTGCAATAACGATCAATAAAATCAATGACATCATCGGAAATATCATTAGCCATCATGTTGACCTTTACTCCTTTTGTATAGGTTTTCATGAGTGATTCCAGCAGGATGATCTCATCCACCTGGAACTGATACTCCGCAGTTTCAAAACGCTTTCTAAAACTGCCGCTGATATACACCATCATCCCTTTCTCCAACAGGTGGCTGTACTTTGCATAGTTTTCGGTGAAGAGTGAAAATTCAAAATTGCCGGTATAATCTTCGACAACAAATCTGCCATAACGTGTTCCTTTTTTTGAAACACGATGCTCCGCAATATTGACAAGACCTGCAAACCGCAACAACTTACTATCTCCTTTGCTGAGTTCTAATGCCGACCTGTAATCATTAATAGATTCTATTGAAGCGAGGTTATAATTCTTTAACTCAAATTTGAAGTTGTCCAGAGGATGCCCGCTCAGAAATAAACCAACTACTTCGCGTTCCTTATCGAGGATTTCGATGAGCGACCACGGTTCACAATCTGGTATTGCAGGCGGCATCAACGTAGCCCCATGCATGTCGCCAAAGAGTGTGGCCACATTGTTATTCATTTCGGCCTGGTATTGCCCGCCAAACCTGATGATCTTTTCTAAGTTGTTCATCGGATCGCCGGGAGCTGCATAAAAAAATCTGGCCCTGTGCATTCCTTCAAAACAATCAAATGTACCGGCAAGCGCCAGGTTTTCCAACGATTTCTTATTGACCGCCCGTTGATTTACCCGTTGTACCAGATCAAAAATGGTAGCAAATGCTCCGTTCTTTTTTCTTTCGTCTATGATTCCCTGTATGGCCGCCTCTCCTACTCCTTTGATACCGCTGAATCCAATCCTGATTTCTCCTTTTTTATTTACAGAAAACCCTTTTTCAGATTCATTGATATCAGGTCCCAGCACTTTCAGGTTCATCGATTTACACTCTTCCATCAGGAATGTGATTTTGTCTATACTGCCTGCATGATTGAGCAATGCAGCCATGTATTCACTCGGGTAATGAGCCTTGAGGTATCCTGTCTGGTAAGCAAGGATCGCATAGCAGGTACTGTGCGATTTGTTGAATGCATATTGCGCGAATGCTTCCCAGTCGGTCCATATTTTTTCCAGCGTTTTTTCCGGATGGCCGTTCTTCATACCGCCTTCCAGAAATTGTTGCTTCATTTTATCCAGCACATCGCGTTTCTTCTTTCCCATCGCTTTTCGCAGGTCATCTGCCATCGCTTTGTCGAATCCTGCAATCTTCTGGCTTAGCAACATCACCTGCTCCTGGTAAACCGTAATACCATAAGTATCTCTCAGAAATTCTTCCATCTCCGGCAGATCGTAAGTGATTTCCTGCCTTCCATGTTTTCGTTCGATGTAATCCGGTATGTAGGCAATGGGGCCCGGACGGTACAACGCATTCATTGCGATCAGGTCATCAAATTTATCCGGCTTCAGGTCTTTCAGATGCTTTTGCATACCGGCGCTTTCAAACTGGAACAAGCCGTTTGTTTCACCTCTCTGAAAAACCTGGTAGGTACCTACATCATCAAGCGACAGTCCATCAAGATCGATTTCAACTCCATGATTGTCTTTGATCAGCCGCAATGCCGTTTTCAAAATACTCAATGTGCGCAGTCCGAGAAAGTCCATTTTGATGACGCCTGCACTTTCGATATTGCTGCCATCAATTTGCGTGAGCCACAGATCAGAGTCCTTAGAAGTAGCGACAGGGATCAGGGTCATCAGGTCTTTCGGCGCAATGATTATGGCAGAGGCATGAATGCCGGTATTTCGAATGGATCCTTCCAGCACGACAGCCTCCTGCAATACTTTTGCTTTCAGGTCAGCACCTGCATAAAATTTTCTGAGAGTGTGAATGTTTTCCATATCCTCAGGACTCAGTCCGTCATCAGCCAATGACTTAGGCCCGGTAAGTGCGCCCGTCAATACCTTCTTTAATGAAGTGCCTGGTTTATCGGGTACTAACTTAGCCAATGCATTGCTTTCGGGCAATGGCAAGTCCATCACACGTGCTACATCTTTAATGCTCGACTTGGCAGCCATTGTACCATAAGTGATGATCTGTGCCACCTGGTTTTTTCCATACTTATCTACCACATATTCCATTACCTTCTGACGGCCTTCATCATCGAAGTCCGTATCGATATCCGGCATGGAACGACGTGATGGATTGAGAAATCTTTCGAAAAGAAGTTTGTATTTGATAGGATCAATATTCGTAATGCCAATACAATAGGCCACCACAGAACCTGCGGCAGAACCACGTCCCGGCCCTACAAATACACCCATATCTTTACCTGCAGTAACAAAGTCACCGACGATAAGGAAGTAACCCGCGAAACCCATTGTCTTGATGGTAAACAATTCGAAATTGATACGCTCTTCAATCTCAGGTGTTATCTCCGAATACCGCTTCCTTGCTCCTTCCCAGGTGAGGTGAGAGAGATAATCATCCTGCGAAGCGTAAGCATCAGGCACATTAAAATGAGGAAGGAAAATTTCTGATGTGAGTTTTAATGTATCGATCTTCCCAATCACCTCATTCGTATTATCGATAGCCTGCGGCAAGTCTTTAAAGACTTCAATCATCTCTGAAGTCTTCTTCATATAGAACTGGTTGTTGGGAAAAGCAAAACGCTTTTGTCTTGAAGTAGAATCGTCATCAATTCCACTTCCTTTTTCATCCTGCTGTTTGGAACCTGTGTTGATGCATAACAAAATATCATGCGCATTGGCATCCTGTTCATCTACATAATGCGAATCGTTGCTTGCAATAATTTTTACGTTGTACTTCTTTGCAAACTTCAGCAACACAGCATTGACCCTGTCCTGTTCTTCCAGGCCGTGGCGTTGGAGTTCTACATAATAATCTTCCTGAAAAATATTGAGCCACCATTTGAATTCGTTCTCCGCATCATCTTCACCTTTATTCAAAATTAATTGCGGCACCAATGCACCGAGGCAACAGGTGGTGGCAATGAGGCCTTCATGATATTTGTTGATGAGTTCTTTATCTATTCGAGGATACTTGGAATACATTCCTTCGATATAGCCGAGCGATGTCAGTTTGATCAGGTTTTTGTATCCGGTCATATTTTTCGCAATCAAAATCTGATGATGGCGCGGATCCCTCGCACCTCCGGTGAATTGTTTTTGATGACGATTTTCTGTGATATAAAATTCACAACCTACGATGGGCTTCACCTTCAGGGTTCCATCCGGATTTTTGTATTCATAGGCTTGTTTCACAAATTCAAATACGCCGAACATATTCCCATGATCGCTGATAGCAAGGGCTGGCATACCATCATCAATCGCTTTTTTATAAAGGCCTTTTATGGAAGCTGCGCCATCAAGAAGGGAATACTGAGTGTGAACATGGAGATGTGAAAACTTCATAGAAAAAGGTACTTTACAATTAAAACCAAAATAAAAAAATATTAGAACCGGTTATCCAAAAGAGGAACTTCAAATATCGGAAAATACACCCCTCGTGTTGGTTAATTTAATCCACTTTTTTTGCAACATTGTGCAAAAGTTTTTTTGAAGTGTTATTTGCTGAGCTTGCCAGACAAGGCCAGGCCTTATCTGAAACAGACCGAAGGCTAAGGGTTTTGAATACAGACCGAAGCGTCGGTGCCGAAGCGCTTCTTTGTCAAATAATGGTAGAAAATATTATGCTACCCACCGCATAAAATTTGGGAATAAGTGCCCAGAACTAACTGAATTTTAAGTGGATTGTTGCGGAAAATAAAATCCCGTTACTATTATATTCAATTACAGTCAGCTATTCTATCCACATTCAATAAAATAACTATGAGCTTTTGTGAATTGCCAAACTATTTCATTGGACATTGAATGCGGCTAAAGCCGAAGACACAGATTGCTGAGTACCGTTGGCTGAAGCCAACGGCAATGAAAGAATATAAGCAAATGGCAAAAAAAGAATACAATCCAACGGCAATGAATGAACAATTTCTCCTTGCATATTGTGTTGTAGCGAAAGTCAGTTCATACTTTCCATCCCTCCCATTATGAAACCATTCCTTTAAAAAAAATAAAAAATACCAGAGTCATTGATACACCGTATTTCTATTTACCATCATTTCCGAAATGCCACTTCGCTAACGGCCTTTCTGTTTACTCAATCCTTCATATTTTCAAACGGAGTATAAGATAGTCAACCTAATTCAGGACAAGACAAGCGATGCTATCCTGATTGCAATTCATAATCTATTACTCAATTAATTACCTTTGATTCTCTCTGCAAGAAAAGAAACTCCGCATTCAATGGAATTTGTCATTCTTCGATCCTTTCAAAATTACTTCCAGGCTCATATTCTACTAACGAAATTGCAGGATGCCGGAGTAACCTGCTTACTGAAAGATGAGTTCACCGTAACCATGGACCCCATTTTGAGCAATGCTGTCGGAGGCATCAAACTAATGGTAAGCAAGGAAGACGAAGCAAAAGCTATTGAATTAGTAAAACGATCTGAAGAGGAATATCGTGAAAGTATAGTTTGTCCAAAGTGCAAGGGAAAACATATTGTTCAAATTCCGAAACAATCTGCTACCAATTTGTTTATCGCAATCCTCACCTGGATATTAGGCAGCTATGCCATCTCGGCTAAAACTGTTTATCGCTGTTCGGATTGCGGATATGAATGTGAAGAACTACCTGAACCAACAGAACCGGAAGATATCTGAAGTGCCCAACATCTGTGTGTTGTGACTGGCAACACTCATCATTCACAATTCACAATTCACAATTCATTCCGTGGCGGCAGACATAACCTATAATCCTCCTTCCAAATCTCTTCTTAAAAATTCCTCACACCCTTGCTTCTTCCTCAGGCAAACACCTTATCTTTGCGGCAAATTTTAGACGTCTTATGGGCTTTTTACGTGTGAAACCCTTTGTGGCACTGATTTTCAGCATATTTTTATTATTTTCGACCGGTGTGGTTTTCGGACAGGAACACGGCGAAAAACATGGTGAAAAAGAAGAAAAATTCAACCCAACCACTGTTATCCTTCATCACGTACAGGATGCCCACCAATTTCACTTCTTTACCATCGGTGATTTCCACGCTGCAATACCACTGCCGGTAATCGTTTATTCTCCACAAAAAGGACTTTCTATTTTCTCTTCCAGCCGCTTCGGCCATGAGGGTGAATTAGAATTTGACGATTACAGGCTGGAGAATGGTAATAAGATTGTCCCTGTAGATCCGAACGTAACAGTTTATGATTTTTCACTTACACGCAATGTGGTTCAGATGTTCCTGGTTTGTGGACTATTCATTTTGCTAATGATCAGCATTGCAAAAAGGTATAAGAAAGGTTTCGGCGTAACATCAGCGCCAAAGGGTGCACAAAACCTGATGGAGCCTATCATCATTTTCATTCGCGAGAATGTGGCCAAAGTAAATCTCGGCAATCGTTGGGAGCGTTACATGCCATTCCTGCTCACTGT
This sequence comes from Chitinophagaceae bacterium, assembly GCA_039811325.1. Lineage (GTDB taxonomy): Bacteria > Bacteroidota > Bacteroidia > Chitinophagales > Chitinophagaceae > Ginsengibacter. The sequence goes on from JBDHYH010000056.1 coordinate 24,109, forward strand.
ATTCTTCTTTATTTTGGTAAACACTTTGTTCGGTCTTATTCCGGGTGTTGCCAACGTAACAGGCAATATTGCATTTACCCTGGTACTTGGAATCATTGCACTGATCGTCATTCTCTTCAGCACCACAGGACATTTCTGGAAGCATTTGTTCTGGCCTCCAGGAGTTCCATTCCTCGTAAAGCTGATCCTCGTTCCTGTAGAGTTGGCTGGTGTATTCATCATCAAGCCGGGAGCATTGATCATACGTCTTTTTGCAAACATGATCGCAGGACACATTGTGATCCTGGCATTCATTTCATTGATTTTTATTTTTGGCGAAATGGGTAAGGTGGCAGGTTACAGTTTCTCACCTTTCTCAGTTCTCTTTATAGTATTTGATTATTTCATCGAGTTGCTGGTAGCATTCATCCAGGCATTCATCTTCACCGTACTGACCGCGATATTTATCGGCCAGGGCTTTGAAGGAAGCGGCCATGATGTGCATCCGGGAACACACGATGGTATGTTATAAATTT
>JBDHYH010000057.1:0-24207 GCA_039811325.1 Chitinophagaceae bacterium
CCTTTGTCCCATAGTATAAAGGTAGTACGACAGATTTTGATTCTGTTTGTCGAGGTTCGAATCCTCGTGGGACAACAAAATAATTCAGTTTCTTCCCTAATCCGGTGAGGCTTTTTATTCCTTCTTTGTGAATATTATCTTGTTCAAAGTCTTTTTGGAGAATTATTCGTCGTGGAAAATATAAGGGAAAATCATTTTGCTTTTTATGTCTCTTAATACCGTATGTTTCAGGTAGCTTATCGCAAATTTTGATATGCTCTTACACTCTTTCTAAAATAAAATTTCCATCTACACCCAATTTTTCATGCAGGGCTTTTAAAAATGATACATCAGGTTCTCTTTTGTTGTTTAATATCTGGCTAAGTTTAGGTGCGCCTATCCCTAAAATTTTGGCAAGGCTTGCCCTGTTCAATTTCTTCTCAAACATTTTCAGTTCCACTATTTCGCCAATTGTCCTGGGATTAGGAAAAGGATAATTTATTGCTTCAAAGGTTTGAGCCGCCTCTGCCATACTACGCAGTTTTGCCTTTTCAGCCTTAGTCAAATTTGCTTCACCCTTATTCATAAGGTTAAGTATTTCAGCCATTGCGCTGTTGTAATCGGTTTCTGTTTTGTATGTGTTTTTTCCGGTTTCCATTATAATTTATTTTTTGAATTTTACTTTTGAAGCGTCAATTTTATCATATTGCCTGTGAGTGCCAATAAAAGCGACATAAACGGTTCTTACATCAAAGTGAATGATACTGATAAGCCTGTATTTATTCCCTTTGATATTAAAAACATACCTGTCGTTTCCCACCGCATCCACAGAATTAAAAGATTGTTTCATTTCAGCGAAATTCGCCCAGTCTGCTGATTGTGTTTTCCTATACCATTCTATTAAGGCATCCATCGCATTCGGTTCTATTAATGCAAAATCATTGATTGCCTTTTTTGACAGGATTACCATTTTTGCAAAGATAAAAATAATTTCAAATAATGAAATAGTATTTCATTATTTGAAATATTTGCTGCTGCATTAGAATTGAAATTTATAACTCAAATGAATTTGTATTGCTATTAACTTCAGGTAGTTTTTTATATTATCATACTAAATAATATAGTATTTTTGAGCTAAATATTTTGGCCTCCTGATACTCTCACTAAAGCCTTGCAATCAAAGAACATTGTCAATGAACCCGGAATACCTCAAAGGACGTGGCGCTCAATTCAATACCAAGAATCATTTTCTCAAAAATGAATTGGTACAGGAACATACCGAAGCCATTGATGATTGGGAACTAAAGAATCCAAAGACACAATATTCGGAAGTGATTGCCAAGTCTATTGTCAACAAAGTGAATTCACCCGATGTGGGCATGTGGTATAGTATGAATCCATATATGGGATGCGAGCACGGCTGCATCTATTGCTACGCCCGGAATTCGTTTGAACATTGGGGATACAGTGCGGGATTGGATTTTGAAACAAAAATTATGGTGAAGAAAAATGCACCCGAACTTCTTGAAAAATTTCTCAACAATCCCAAATGGGAATGCAAACCTATTTCCCTCAGTGGGAACACTGACTGCTACCAACCCGCAGAGCAAAAATTCAGACTGACTCGTAAACTCATTGAAATTTGTAACCGCTACAATCAGCCTGTTGGCATCATCACCAAGAATGCAGCAATACTCAAAGACAAAGATTTGCTCACTGAAATGGCTTCCAGAAATCTCGTCTCCGTGATAATGACCATCAATAATCTTGATGAAAATCTACGGCAGGTAATGGAACCGCGCACAACAACTTCAACTCAAAGATTCAGAGTGATCAGAGAACTTACCGATCTGAAAATAAAGACTGGCGTGATGGTAGGCCCTGTAATACCCGGACTCAATGATCAGGACATGCACAACATCCTCAAAACCGCATCTGAAAATGGTGCCACATTTTCTGCCTACACTTTTGTGAGGTTGAATGGAGCTGTTCAGTTACTATTCAAAGACTGGCTGCACAAAAATTATCCTGATCGGGCGGAAAAGGTTTGGCATCAAATTGAACAAGGGCATGGAGGTAAGGTAAACGATAGCCGTTTTGGAGTCCGCATGCGAGGAGAGGGCAACATGGCCGGTATCATTAATCAACAATACAAAAAATACATCAGGAAGTATGGGCTTGACAATGAGAGAATGGATTTGGATACGACAAAGTTCAGAAGGCCATCTGTGCAGGGAAGCCTGTTCGATTTCTGAATCGCTGTCAACCTTCATGCGAATAAATAATTCATCAGCTATTTCTCAAATTTCAGAGAGACAGCATCTAATGTAGGTCATTGCGATCCGCCATAGCAGCATGCACTGCTCATTAAAAACCATCATGGCGGAGAAGCGGTCTCTTCTGAGAAGTGAAATTAGATTATTTAAATTCCCTTACTTCCGTCGAGGAAGGCTTTGTCTCCGTGTTGCTGCAAAGGCAAAAACGCTGCGCTCCAGGTAAATGCCTTGCAAAAATCCTGAAAGCAATACATTTTCATCAACCCTGAAAAATCACTAATATTCATAGGGCATTTGTCATACATTTCCACAAAAGCCCTGTTGCTCTGAACGCCAAGTTTTATTGATCAAACGGAAATCTAAACAAGACATTTTTATCAAGTGCCATGTCTTTAGTTTCAAAATAAATAACCGGGTCAATGAAGAGTATCTGTCCTTCTAAAATAAAAACGTTTTCATCGTGCAAATCTTCCAGGATGATTCCCAGTGTCGAATTGTAATAATCATCATTCTTTGATCTGGCAAAACCATGTTTGTTGAGATATGGTTCTACAATGGAGCGAGGAGCGCCCTCTGTTAATATAGCAAATTGTTGTTGAATGACTACAGCAAATGTTTGGTCAACCCTTGTAAATCCAATTGTAGAATATTTTGTCGCTGGAAAAAGAATTGCATGGCAAAGTAACCGATTAAAAAACTCCAACCAATTGCCATGGTAAGTTCCCGTATTTACTTTGATTACGTCCCTGCCATTTTCATGTAGGTAAACTTTTTGTTCTGCACCTGCTCCGATTTGACGTGCGCCATATTGTTTCAGAAAGTCATGCTCACTCATCCATAGGCCATTGTTTTGCGACCAAAGCTGTAAATCATTTTCTTCAAGTGGCCTTACGTCGGCATTGTAGATTGTCCTTTCTTTACGACTGACAGGCTCTGTTCCTTTAGCCGCTGCACTTGTCGCCTGGCTTGCTCCAGAGATATTGGCAGCCTCTTTTGTTGTTGTATCAATGCTTTCATTATTCGCATTTCGTTGGTCGTCCAACCAGTGCCGAATAAGCGGCGGGAAGTGTCCATCCATTCTGGAGTAATCTGGTTCATTTAAATAAGGTTGATCAAAGTTAAAGATTATCATCAATTGAAGCGCTTTTGCAGGATTACACACAAAGCAGGTACAATTGTGATTGAGCTTCAATTTGTGCGACTTAAATAACCCGGAGTACTGTAAAGGCTATAGAGACTTCTCATGTGACAACCATCATGTACGGTCTATACACTTAAATAAAGGGTTTACTTTGCCATGCAATGACCTGCTTTTGGCAGTCGCAAAGGGAACTGTACTCTGCCGGAGCTTGATCCCAAATTGAAAAATATAATTTAGACAATAATGATCTATTTCCTTCTCTCCGGGAGATTCCGGCACTTACTAAGAGATAATTTCACTACTGATGCCATACCAACCGAAATGCTAACCGTTAAGAGAAAATTCAGAAAGCAATACATTTTCATCAACCCTGAAAAATCACTTAAATTCATAGGGCATTTGTCATTCATTTCAACCAAAACGCCGGCATGACATCCTCAAAACCAGTACACCTCTGGAAGAGAGCGCCTTTCACGAGGCTGCTGCCAGCATTGGTAGCCGGCATTCTGATTGAACATTATCTTCAACCTTCACTCATTTTCATTTTCTCTTTGCTTATTACGGCCGTTCTTTCAATGTTTCTTATTTCGATACAAAAGGTGGTGACACGGTTTTCTCATCGGGTGTTTACCGGAACACTTTGGATGATGATGATTTTTCTGATGGGAATGCTGGCTTCACATTTCAATAATATCAGGAATGACAACGCATGGCATGGGCATTACTTCGACCAGGCAAAATATTGGGAAGTAACAATCATCACTCCTCCTGAAGAGAAGGAAAACAGCATCAAGGCTCTGGCAAAAGTGGAATACGGCTATGGCATAAACGAAGTATTCTCTGTAAAAGGCAAATCGCTGCTTTATCTTTCCAAAGACAGTAATGCTGCATCACTGCGGCAGGGCGATATACTCTTTATCCGAAACAAGTTTCAGCCAATCAAAAACACAGGGAATCCCGGTTCATTTGACTATCGTAATTACATGGCGCATCAGCATATTTTTTTTCAGGCTTATCTTTCTGAAAATGATTGGAAGAATTCCGGTAGAAGTAGTAATAACTGGTTCGACAATGTGATACTCGCTTCACTCAATTACGAAAACAACCTATTTGAAAAATACCTGCATGGAGAGCGTGAAATCGCTTTGGCGAAAGCACTGGTAACGGGCGACAGAAGTGATTTGGATCCTGATCTCGTACAAGCATACAGCAATGCCGGTGTGGTACACATCATGTCGATATCAGGATTGCATTTGGGATTGATCTATATCTTCTTGCTGCAGATGGCGAAGTTGCTTCCATTCTTTTCTAAAAATAAGATTGCACGCGGCATACTCATCCTGGGCGGTATCTGGTTCTTTGCAATACTTACCGGATGTACGCCATCCGTGATGCGGTCTGCTGTCATGTTTTCCTGCCTGCTGCTGGGGCAATTGATGAACAGAAGAATTCCTACTTACAATTTCTGGTCGGCGTCAGCATTTCTGCTGCTTTGCTTCGACCCGATGCTACTGTGGAATGTGGGCTTCCAATTGAGTTATACGGCAGTACTTGGAATATTGATAGCCCAAAAACCCATTTATCATTGGATCCATTTCGACAATAAATTGGTGGACTATCTCTGGCAGTTGATTGCTGTTTCGCTGGCAGCACAATTATTCACACTCCCGATCTGTCTGTATTATTTTCACCAGGTGCCACTGCTTTTCATTGTGGCCAACATCGTTGCTATTCCGCTTTCATCCATCGGATTGTGGATGTCTCTTTTGTTGATAATGACAGGATGGATGCCATACATCCCAATAGCTATCGGAGCCATCACTTCAAAAATTTTTGAATGGCTCAACAGTTTTATCAGCTACCTGGATTCATTTGTCTTTACAGTGTGGAATGGTATTCACCTGAATCTCGCAGAGACATTTATTGCTCTGCTATTTCTTGCCTTTACCACTTACTGGTTTCTTCACAAGAAAAAAGTTGCATTCAAGGCTGCTGCCATCTGTGTTTTTCTGTTTACCATTTCTTTCGTTTATGATGTATGGAGAGTTTCGAATCAGCAAAGGTTGATCGTTTACAATATCAAAGCTACATCTGCTATTGATGTCATATCTGGCAGAAAATACTTTGGAATCATGGATAAAGATTTGGAAAGAGAGACGCCTGTCATTCAAACCGCACGACAGTATTTAGGGGTTGAGAAACCGGATAGCCTGTTGCAAAGAATTGAATTGGGGAAAAATGAATTCTACTGGGGGGCTATCCCGATTGGAGTCATAAGGTCAAACCCAGGATTTGAGCATCTTCCGAAAGAAAGAATTCGGCTGAAAGCCATTGTATTATCCAATTCTCCACAAGTACAATTGTCTGATCTCGATAAAATTTTTGCTCCAGACATTTACATTTTTACTCCCGCAAATAAACGCTCGCAGATTGAAAAATGGAAAAAAGAGTGTGAAGAATTACATTTGCGGGCCCATGACATATCTATGCAAGGCGCTTATGTGATGGATTATTAAAAAAACATCCTGATTTTGCTATGCAAAAAAAAATTCAATCTGCACTCATTTCTGTCTTTGACAAATCCGGCCTGGAAACAGTGCTCAAAGTACTTGCCGGCTCAGATATCAAAATATTCAGTACCGGTGGTACACAAAAATTTATTGAGGAAAACGGATTCACCTGCACACCTGTGGAATCACTGACCGGTTATCCATCCATCCTTGGTGGCCGTGTCAAGACATTGCATCCTGTAATATTCGGAGGCATACTCGGGAGAAGAGACCTGGAGCAGGACAAAGATGAGATGAAAGAATATTCTATCCCGGAGATCGACCTCGTGATCGTTGATCTCTACCCATTTGAAAAGACTGTAGCTTCTACAACAGATGAAAAAGCCATCATCGAAAAGATCGATATCGGCGGACCTTCAATGATTCGTGCAGCAGCAAAGAATTTCAAAGATCTTGTAGTAGTCGCTGATAAAAACGATTACACCAAACTGGCAGAAATGCTGAGTCAGCAAGATGGAAGTACCACACTGGAACAAAGGAAAATGTTTGCCGCAAAAGCCTTTAATGTTTGTAGCGGATACGATATTGCTATATCGAACTATTTTAATCATACCTCAATCTTTAATCCGTTTGCTACTGAATCAAAGGCCTTGAGGTACGGTGAAAACCCACACCAAAACGCAGCTTTTATTGGTGATCTGAACAAACTATTCACGCAATTGCATGGCAAAGAACTTTCGTACAATAACCTCGTGGATGTAGATGCAGCATTACAGTTGATGTCAGAATTTCGTACAGGCAATCAGGTTACATTCGCCATTATCAAGCATACCAATGTATGCGGTACTGCCCAGAGAGGGAATGTATTAGATGCATTCAACGCTGCGCTGGCAGGAGACCCTGAGAGTGCATTCGGAGGTATCCTGATCACGAATGGAGTAGTCAACAAGGAAGTAGCAGTGGCTTTGAAAAATTTATTTTTTGAAGTATTGATTGCTCCGGGATTTGATGAGGAAACATTAGCAGAATTAAAATTGAAGAAGAACAGGATCCTTTTGAAACTGGAGCAATATCCGGAAGCCAATATCCAAACCAAAAGTTTATTGAACGGGTATCTCACACAGGATACGGACTCCGGCAACTTTTCTGAATGGAAAGACGCAGGAGCACAACCACCTACTGATGCACAAAAGGAAGACATGATTTTTGCCAACATCATTTGTAAACACCTTAAAAGTAATGCGATTGCCATCGTAAAAAATCAGCAACTCATTGGAAAAGGTTGCGGACAGACTTCGAGAGTAGATGCCATGCGGCAGGCAATAGAAAAAGCAGGTCAGTTTGAACAGGACATGACAGGTTCTGTGGTGGCCAGTGATGCCTTTTTCCCGTTTGATGACTGTGTGAAACTGGGCCATGAAGCAGGCGTTACCGCGTTCATCCAGCCGGGTGGTTCTATCCGCGACAATGATTCCATCGAATATTGCAAGCAACATGGTTTGGCAATGATTATTACCGGAATGCGGCATTTTCGTCATTAAATCTGAATATTTCAAGGGGGATATTGACCTTTTATCCAATACGAACCTTTGTAAATACCGATTCCCCTATTTTTGTGTGCCTTATGAAACTATTACTCTTCATCATAGCGCTCCTCTCAGTTTCAACGACATTCGGTCAGAAAAAATGGACGCTGCGCGAATGCGTTGAATATGCAATGGGCAATAACGTCAGCATCAGGCAATCTGAAATTCAGGCCAAAATTGCAGACATCAATTATAAACAAAGCAAATTATCAAAGATACCTTCTGCGAATCTGAGCAACAATGATGGCTACCGCTTTGGTAAATCACAAAACCCATCCACAGGTATCCTTGAAAATCAGAATTATTTTTCAGTAGGGTTAAATTTTCAGAGCAGCGTAGAAATCTTTAACTGGTTTTCTAAAAAGAACGCAATCCTTGCTAATGAATGGAGTGCAATGGCTGCACATGCATCCATTGAAAAATTAAAAAATGATATAGCACTTACTGTCGCAAATGCCTACCTCCAGGTTTTGCTCGCAGGCGAACAACAGGAAATAGCCCGTGTACAAGTAGAGCAGAGCGCTTCACAACTCGATATCGTTCGCAAGCAGGTGAACGCGGGTGCTTTACCAGAATTGAACGCGATAGAAATAGAATCTCAACTCGCGAATGACAGCGCCAATTATATTTCTGCTATGGGCAATGTGAAGCAGGCAAAGTTTGTGCTGATGGCTTATATGAATATGGATGCCGCATCTGATTTTGAAATAGAAACACCTCCGGTAGATCAGATCCCTATTGAACCAATTGGCGAATTACAACCGGATATCGTTTATGCATTAGCGTTAAAAAATCTGCCTCAGCAGAGAGTCAGCGAGTTCAACATCAATGCTGCACAAAAAAATGTACTTGCTGCCAAAGGCTCTTTGAACCCCACTATTTCGGCTTACGGTAGCCTGGGTACCAATTACGGATACTTTCGTACTCCGAGATATAACCAGGTGATGACCGGCTACGGACCAAGTGGTCTCGTAGTATCGGATGGCTCAGGCGGATTCCTTGATGTGCAAAAACCGCTATACACGCTCGGTGGTAAGAATGGCTATATCACCAGCGATCCATTGGGTACTCAGTTCAGCAACAACTTCGGACAACAAGTAGGTATATCCATCAACATCCCGATTTTCAACGGCTGGCAGGCAAAGGCATCTTATGAAAGAGCCAAACTCAATGTGCGCAACCTCGAGTATCAGAAAGAACTGGATGATGCCACACTCAAGCAGGATATCTACCAAGCATACAACGCAGCTACAGTGGCGTTGGAAAAATTCACTTCTTCAAAGAGAGCTGTAGATGCTGCACAGCAATCGTATGACTTCAGCACTAAACGATACAATGTAGGAATGCTGAGCACGCTGGAGCAAATCACCAACCAGAATAATTTATTCAAGGCCAAATTGCAATACGTACTGAACCGATTCGACTACGTTTTCAAAATGAAAGTATTGGAATTCTATAAAGGCCAGGGTATAAAACTATAATGCTACAACCGCAAAAGGAAAAAAATGAACAAGAAACTGAAATGGATCATCATCGCACTGGTCGGACTTATAGTGTTACTCGTTGTTTTAAAAAAAGCCGGTGTCCTCGGTAAGGAAGAAGGTATTAGGGTGTCTGCAGAAAAGGCAGAGAAGCGCACCATCGTACAGACAGTGAATGCAAGTGGAAAAATTTATCCGGAAGTGGAGATCACATTAGCCCCTGATATCAGTGGTGAAATCGTATCACTGGATGTAAAGGAGGGTGATAGTGTAACGAAGGGCCAGGTACTCGCCCAGATTTATGGGGATATTTATGCCACCCAGCGCGACCAGGCATCCGCAATCGTGAATCAACAGGAATCGCAGGTAGCCAATGCAAAAGCAAACCTTGCTGCACAACAGGCACAGTTCGAGCAAGCCCAAAAGACGTACATAATGCAGAAGCAATTGTTCGATGAAAAAGTAATTTCTCAAAACGAATTCAATACTGCCCTCGCTGCATACCAAACTGCCCAGGCAAACGTGAAGGCTTCTCAGCAAAATGTAAACAGCGCTATTGCAAGCGTAGCCAGCGCCAAAGCCGGACTGGCAAAGGCTAATAAAGACATCAGCCGTGCGACACTGACAGCGCCGATGAGCGGCATCGTTACATTGCTTAATGTAAAAGAAGGTGAGCGCGTGGTAGGTAGCTCGATGATGGCCGGTACCGAAATGATGCGAATAGGAGACCTGAGCAAAATAGAAGTACGTGTGGATGTAGGCGAAAATGATATTCCGAAAGTACATTTGGGAGATAGTGCTACCATAGAAGTAGATGCGTACAATGACCGCAAGTTCAAAGGTGTAGTTACTCAGATTGCCAGCAGCAATGTAGGCGCAGCAAGTACCAACATTACTTCTGCCAGCGCCAGTACTTCCACAGACGTTGCCAACTACAAAGTATATATCCGGTTAGATCCTGCTTCCTACAAAGACCTTGTGGACCCAACACGTAAAAAGAAATTTCCATTCAGGCCAGGAATGAGCGCCAGTGCTGATATACAAACACAGACTAAGGCAAACGTATTAAGTGTGCCGATCAATGCGGTAACAACACGTGAAAAATCAGACTCTGTGAAGACTGCTCCTATCAATCAGAATGATTTTGGTGATAATGATCTTGACATTTTAGTATTCGTAATCGATAAGGATAATAAGGTGAAGAAAAGAATTGTCAGAACAGGAATACAGGATATTAATTACATCGAAATCATTGATGGTTTAAAAGAAGGAGATATGGTGGTAACCGGGCCTTATGATGTTGTATCCAAAACACTTAAGGAAAACGATAAGGTGAAAGTAGTTCCAAAGAATCAACTATTCGATAAGAAGGATAAATAGTAAACTTTATCAGGAGAATATGCGGGAAGCCGTAGTTATTTTTTCTAAGGTGCCTACATCAGTGAACTTACTTCCCGTATGATCGAATGACGAAATCACTTTTCGATTGGCGAGATCAAGATAGACATCTACCATTGAAAATTTACCGGTACGTGTGATGAGTGGAAATATTTCAGGGCTGATCACATGGATACCACTAAAGGCTTTCTGATAAAATTTTGCTGCTTCTAATGCTGTTCTTTGTTCACCTGTTTTGATATTGCGCCATCCGCAGAGCCTGTCATTTTCATCAAATAAGAAGTAGCGCGATGTATTGCGAATCGTAACTGCAAGGGTTGCAATGGCATCCGTGCTTCTGTGTTTTTCAATCATCAGATGCAGGTCGAGGTCGGTGAGTATGTCCACATTCATCAACACAAAAGGGTCGCTGTCATTCAAAAACCCGGAAGCCTTCATCAAACCTCCACCGGTTTCAAGTACCTCATCACTTTCATCTGAAATCGTTACATCTGCACCAAAGCCATCATGTTTCTCAATAGCTTCAATGATCTGATCAGCAAAATGATGAACGTTGACGATGATATTATTGATGCCAAAACCTTTCAAATATTCAATGTTGCGCTGCAATAATGTTTTGCCATTTACGATTGCCAGAGCTTTTGGATGGTTTTCTGTAAATGGTTTCAACCTGGTGCCCAGTCCTGCTGCGAGTAACATTGCTTTCATGAGGTAAAATTATTGAGAAAAGATTGAATTGGACTTGATAACACAATCAAAGTAGCTAAACCTAAAAGAAGATAAAGGACTGTACGTTGTGCTTTCAGAAGGAATTCAATACAGTTCAAGCACTCCATAATCAACCGATTTTTCCAGAGCAGAAATATCCTCGATATGTCTGACTAAAAGATCCTCGATAAATGAATTGGATTGATTTCCTGTTCTAAGTAAAAAAATTCTTGATACGGGCTGCTAAACGCCAGGAGATATTGGCATCCAGAAGGAGTATCATTATTCAGGCTGCTATTATTTTAATGATTGATTCCCGATGCGCTGCATAACCAAGAGCAGCAAGAATGTGCTCTTTTTTTAGTAGTGGATAATCGTTTAATATTTCTTCTTGTGTCATCCCGGAGGCAAGCCATTTGAGTATATCAGAAACAGTAATTCTTGTTCCAATAATACATGGTTTACCGAATCTCCGGTCAGGGTCCAAAACTATATATTTTGAAAAATCCATCATTGAGTAAAGATATTTCAATTATTTCAGAATTCATTTGCATCTGCCAATTAACAATTGCCGTTGCAATTATACTTGCAAATTCAAGCGATTACTTTGAGTCTGCACTAATACCCTAACCTCTCATGAATCCCTTGTTCAAAATGACTAAGTTCAACTTTCACTTTGTACTTATTCCTCAGGTATCTTGCCAGTGCATCCGCTGCATACACGCTCCGGTGCTGGCCGCCGGTGCATCCAAAAGAAATCATCAGTGATGTGAACCCCCTGTTCAGATAATCCTCCACGCTGATGTCGACCACATTATAAACGCCATTCATAAACTCCGGCATAGCAGTCTTCTGTTCCAAAAAATCTTTTACAGGTTTGTCTCTTCCTGTCAGTTCTTTGTACTCATCAAACCTACCGGGATTCAGAATGCCTCTGCAATCAAAAACAAACCCGCCACCATTTACGCTATCATCTTTTGGAATACCGGTCTTCTTGTAAGAAAAACTATTGATCTTTAAAATGAGTGGAGTGTCCTTTGTAGCCTGTGTCGGTACAAAGCGATTGATGATTTCATCATCTACGATCAGGTTGATCATGCGTTCGTATTCCGGCAGTGCGATACCCATCACCTTGTGTTGCATAAAGAATTTGATATTCTGCAATGCAAGGGGAATACTGGTAAGAAATTGCGCTTTCCTTTCAAACAATCCGCGAAAGCCATAAGCACCCAGCACCTGCATCAGCCTGATGAGCACATAGCCGTTGTACTGGTTGACAAACCTGTTGTGATCTACAGGTTTCTGCAAAACATTGGCGAGGCATTCAATATAATAATCGAGCAATGCATCTTTCCATTCAGAAGAGAGATTGGCACGTGCCTGCCACAGCAGGGATGCTACATCATACTGTGGTGCTCCCTTCATCCCGCCCTGGTAATCGATAAAATGCACTGCATTGTCTTTGATATAAATATTCCGGCTCTGAAAATCGCGAAACATGAAAAACTTGTACTCAGCATGCGTGAGATAACTGCTCAATGCCTCAAAGTCGTCCAATAGTTTTTCTTTATCGTAGGGAATCTTCAGTGTGTCGAGGAAATAATATTTGAAATACAGCAGATCGCTCAGGATGGCCTGCCGGCCAAATTCTTCGGCGGTAAGGCAATAGCCATAGTCCATATTCACATCACCCAGCACCTGCAGGTGTGCAAGAGCATTCAGGCTTTTTTTGAACAGGTCAAAAACATAATCTGACTCCCCATGTTTCTCTAATTCATTCAAAAGGGAAGTTGGGCCAAAATCCTCCTGCAGATACATTTTTCCATTCGGATGTTTGGAAAATATCTGAGGTACCTGTGCATTGACCTGGTGAAAATGGTTAGTAAAATACAGGAAAGTTTCATTCTCACGAATGTTATCATTATAGGTAGCAATATAACTTTTAACAGGAGTGATGATACGAAAATAAATACGATCCCCTCCAGACTTTGGTAATACTTCAAAGTCAATAATGTCTTCCTTCACTGCTTCTTTAAAATAAGCTTTGATACTATCTACCGGAGATTGATCCATTGATTACTTTTAACTCTTTTTGAAATATTTTACAGCCAACCATCTCAATCATTTCAACAATTCTAAATCCATTCCTCTTCTCCCGGCAGATCCTTCTCTTCGTTCAGGATGACAGCAGCAATTGGACTTTAGTGCTTTGATTGGCATTAACCTTCAACTGTCTCGACCAACTAAACCCTCTAAACCTTCTCAACCATCCTAAACCCTATCCGATGCGACGAACTAAACTCTCAACCCTAAACGCCTCCCATTCTCTGCCTCATCACCTCATACAAAATCATTGCAGTAGCTGCACCTACATTCAGCGATTCGAAATCATTCTGCATCGGTATCTTAAATACTTCATCACAGTGCTTATACAAACCAGGATGAATTCCTTTGTCTTCACTTCCCATGATGATCGCTACCGGTTCTGAAAGGTCTGATTGAAAAATATTTTTCTCAGCCTTCATTTCACTTGCAAAAACCTTTACACCATTGAGATGTAATTCCGCAATGGCTGATTCCAGGTCCTTCACCCTGCAAACTGAAATTTGTTCCAGCGCTCCTGCAGAAGTACTGATGGCATCTTCGTTCAGTGCACCTACACCTTTTTGGGGAATTACCAGGGCATGAACACCACAGCACCAGGCTGTACGTGCAATACCACCGATATTCCTGATATCTGTAATGCCATCCAGCAAAAGAAAAAATGGTGTCTCACCTCTCTCCACTACCCATGAAATCACATCCTGCAATTGCTGATAAGTGATTTTGGATTTGAGAGCAATACAGCCATTGTGTCCTTCGATATTGTAAGACTTGAGTTTTTCGGGAGGTACTTTGTTTATAGGCACGTTCCTGTCTTCTGCAAGTCTTTTTAGTTCGTCATTGCTGATATTCGTTTGCAGGAAAATCCTCTCCAACTCTACACCATCCTGAAGTGCGCGGATGGTAGCTTGTACTCCTGCGATCAGTAAATTTTTCTTTGGCCTGTTCTGTTTGAAATGTTTATGAACTCTCACTGGGTAAAAGTAAATTCAAAAAGTGAGAATGAACGGAAGTTTTCTCTGTGGTTCTCTGTGTCTTCTCTGTCTTTCTTCTCAGTGTAATTGTCTTTTTGTTACACAGAGGTTCACCGAGCACCACAGAGAACCACAGAGGTACTCGAAATAATTTCATTCTTGAAACTTTCTTCCAAAAATTGTTTTTTTGAGAATTGATTTATGCTAAGAAGCTACCTCAACCTTTCAACACCTCAGCCATCTTCTTCCCGATATCCGCAGGGCTTTGTACCACGTGCACTCCGCACTCTCCGAGTATTTTCATCTTAGCCGCAGCGGTATCTTCAGCACCACCTACGATAGCGCCGGCGTGTCCCATTCTGCGACCGGGAGGGGCTGTCTGTCCTGCAATAAATCCTACCACAGGTTTTGAACTATTGGCTTTGATCCAACGGGCGGCTTCTGCCTCCATATTACCACCGATCTCACCGATCATTACGATACCATCCGTTTCAGGATCGTTCATAAACATCTGCACAGCGTCCTTGGTAGTGGTACCAATGATTGGATCTCCACCGATTCCGATAGCTGTAGAAACACCCAGTCCTGCCTTCACGATCTGATCAGCGGCTTCGTAAGTAAGTGTCCCGGATTTCGAGACGATACCGATTTTTCCTTTTTTAAAAATAAATCCCGGCATAATACCGACTTTGCATTCTTCAGCAGTGATAATGCCAGGGCAGTTAGGGCCGATAAGCCGTGATGAGGTGCCCGCTAAATAATTTTTTGCTTTGACCATATCCTGTACAGGAATACCTTCAGTAATACATACAATGAGCGGTATGCCAGCTTCGCCGGCTTCCATGATAGCATCTGCAGCAAATGCCGGCGGCACAAAGATGATGCTGACATTCGCTTTAGTTTCCTTTACTGCTTCTACTACTGTATTGAAAACCGGCCTGTCCAAATGCGTGGTTCCACCTTTGTTAGGCGTAACACCACCAACGACATTGGTTCCGTATTCTATCATTTGGGTAGCATGAAACGTACCTTCTGTACCTGTAAATCCCTGTACCAATACACGGGAGTTTTTATTCACTAATATGGACATTCAAATAATTTTTTTGATGCGCAAATATAAGAAAGTATGGCAGGCATTGGAGGGATTCAATTTTTTAATGGCTTTCGGAATATGGTTATAAGGTTGAAGGGAAACGCAAGACCGGTTACAAAGGTGTATGTATGCTCATATAGAAATTGAAGTTTTAAAACCAGACAATTAATGTATTGACGCAATGCGAATGAGTTAGGAAAATAGAATTGTTGCCGAAAATGGCACAAGTGCGCGTGGGCAAACGAAGTTGAATAACTTTCGGCAATATTGCACAACAATTTGACTAACTTCGTACCAAAAGATTTAGCATTGTTTACTCATCATAAAATAATCAATGGCGACAGCCGGCAAATGGCCGAATTGCCGGACAATTCAGTCCATTTAGCTATTACTTCTCCACCTTATTGGCAGCTCAAAGACTATGGAACAGAAAACCAAATTGGCTTTCACCACAGCTATGAAAATTACATTAACAACCTGAATTTGGTGTGGAAGGAGTGTTACCGTGCCCTGCACAGTGGGTGCAGGTTGTGTGTGAATATAGGTGACCAATTTGCCAGAGCGGTTTATTACGGCCGTTACAAAGTCATTCCTATTCGTGAAGAAATAATCAAGTTCTGCGAAAACATCGGATTTGACTATATGGGTGCAATTATTTGGCAGAAGGTGACAACTTCCAATACAACAGGCGGAGGTGTTCAAATGGGTTCGTATCCTTATCCAAGGAATGGTATCCTTAAATTGGATTATGAATTTATTTTGGTGTTCAAAAAATTGGGTAATGCTCCCAAGCCAACAAAAGAACAAAAGGAGCTTTCTAAAATGACCGCTGAGGAATGGAACACTTATTTTGCAGGACATTGGAATTTTGCAGGCGCAAGGCAAAATAACCATATAGCAATGTTTCCCGAAGAATTGCCCAACCGGCTAATCAAAATGTTTTCATTCATTGGTGAAACTGTTCTTGACCCATTTGCAGGAAGCGGAACAACTGCCTTAGCGGCAAAACATCTTGACCGGAATTCTATTGGCTATGAAATCAATCCTGACTTTATACCATTCATAAAGGAAAAACTGGAAGTTCAACAAAAGGATTTAAACGGGACAACTTATGAATTTTTAAAACAACCCGCTTGCAATATTAACTTTGAAAAGGAAGTTCAAAATCAACCTTACATTTTCAAAGACCCACACACACTTGATAAAAAAATTGATGTAAAAAAATTGCAATTCGGAAGCAGGATTGATAAAGACAGCTCCACTCAACGTGAAGTATTTTATACAGTAAAAGAAGTAATCAGCCCTGAAAGAATTCGTCTAAGCAACGACTTAACCGTGAAACTCATCGGCATTAAGGAAGACCCGATGATCAATGGAAAAGCAACCGCCTTTCTCATTGAAAAAACAAAAGGGAAGAGGGTCTTTCTTAAATACGACGAGGTTAAACATGACGAGGAAAATAACTTGCTTTGTTATCTCTACCTGGAAAACAAAACTTTCATCAACGCACATTTAATTAAAAACGGCCTGGTGCAGATGGACAATGAAATAGACTTCAAATACAAGGAAAGATTTCAAACACTTTTGCAAGACACTAATGCCAGAATTTAAAAAATACGCCAAGAATTTTGGTTCAAAAGAGTTTCTGTTGAACTATACAAACAGATATTGGGGATTAACTAAAACTACAAAAGTGGGCGAAGTCATGTCGTTGATCCGTCAATGCCAACCTAAATCTTTTGATGAATGGGAAACATGGTATTTCGAGAATGCCTTCACAAATACAAAGAAGCCTGTGAAGGTTACAAAAGAAACACTAAAAGAATTAGGTGAAAGGCTTCATTCAAAACTCAAAGAAGCAATCATCCCTCAAGTTATAGAAGCGATAAACACTTTGACTTTCGAAGATTGCATTGAATACATTTATCAATTGACAATCTATCGAACTTACGATGGATACATGACTGAAAAGTCAGTTGTATTTGATAATCTTGCTAAAGTTTTTAAAGAAGTTATCTTCGAAGAAAGCGACCCACAGCTTGACCATGCTGGTGATATAGATTTTATCGGAAAGGTTGGAAAATTGGCTTTCGGACTACAAATCAAACCTGTTACAGCAAATGCCAATCTTGGCAATTATGATGTATCTGCGAGAATGCAAAATAGTTTTAGAGATTTTCAAGAAAAATATAGTGGACAAGTCTTTATAGTGTATAGTGTTGATGATAAAATCATGAACAAAGATGTTTACGATAAAATCAAAATGGAAATTGAAAGACTAAGAGCACTGTAAAATGAGCCATATACCATCAAAAAGTAATTGCAAAAGCAGCGCCTGAACAAATGGAACATCAGCTATTGTTACTATCAGCAAAAGTTTGGCATTATGTTCAATATTGAGATTTCATTCATGCTTTCAACCTGAGTTTTTCAAATGAACATCTCTACCAAGACTGACATTCTATGGATTACTTTCCTTCGCAAAAATTCAATCGTATGCATCAACTTTGCCAACCTTGGAATAGCGGTTCTTCAAACTTATGATTGCCCGAATTAATGTTGGCAACCTTTTAAATCATTTCATATATTGCACCCATGCAAGCCTATCTTGATTTACTGCAAAAAATTATGGACACTGGCTCCGACAAATCAGACCGTACCGGCACGGGTACGCGCAGTATTTTTGGCCACCAGTTGCACTTCGATTTGCAAAAAGGATTCCCACTGATCACCACAAAAAAACTACACCTTAAAAGTATCATCTACGAACTGCTTTGGTTTCTGAAAGGTGATACCAACATTCAATACCTGAAGGAACACGGTGTAAGGATATGGGATGAATGGGCGGATGCCAATGGTGATCTTGGCCCGGTGTATGGCAAGCAATGGAGAAGCTGGGAAGGCGCTGATCATAAAACCTTTGACCAGGTATCAGACGTATTGCATCAACTTAAAAACAATCCTGATAGCCGCCGGATGATCGTGAGCGCATGGAATGTGGCCGATCTTCCGGAGATGGCACTGATGCCATGCCATTGCCTGTTTCAGTTTTATACCACGATAGCAGATAATGGGAAACGCAAACTATCCTGTCAACTTTACCAACGCAGTGCAGATGTGTTTCTCGGAGTGCCTTTCAACATTGCCTCTTACGCATTGCTCACCATGATGATGGCACAGGTGTGTGATATGGAACCCGGTACTTTTGTTCATACATTCGGTGATGTGCATTTGTACAAAAATCATTTTGAACAGGCACAGTTGCAGTTGACCAGGACTCCGTTTGCGCTTCCTCAAATGAAGCTCAACCCGGAAGTAAAAGATCTGTTCAATTTTCAATTCGAGGATTTTCAACTGGAAAATTACCAGTGTCATCCTGCCATCAAAGCGCCGGTAGCTGTATGATTGTTACAACCTGTAAAATATTATTGCCATCCGCACAATATCACACATAGTAGCTGTTTCAGAAAACAATGTCATCGGAGTGAACGGAGAATTGCCGTGGCACCTGTCTGATGACTTTCGTTTTTTCAAAAACCTGACCTGGGCCATGCCGGTGATCATGGGACGCAAAACATTTGATTCTATGGGTAAAATATTGCCCGG
Organism: Chitinophagaceae bacterium; assembly: GCA_039811325.1. Classification (GTDB taxonomy): domain Bacteria; phylum Bacteroidota; class Bacteroidia; order Chitinophagales; family Chitinophagaceae; genus Ginsengibacter. The sequence continues at coordinate 18,856 of JBDHYH010000057.1, forward strand.
CAGAATCAATATTGTGATCACTTCGCAAGCAGACTGGAAGGCACCTGATGCTTACGTAGCACATGATGTAGCATCTGCTATACACCAGGCAGAGGATGCAGATACCAAAGAAATATTCATCATTGGCGGAGGCAAAATTTTTAATGATACAAGCACACTGGCGAATCGCATTTACCTCACCCGCGTGCACATAACCATTGAAGGCGACACGCATTACCCACAGATTGACGAATTGCAATGGGAAAAAGTATCAGAAACCTTTCATCACAAAGATGAAAAACATGAGTACGCATTTACCTTTGAAACCTGGGAAAGAAAACAATAACCATGTATTCCCGCTTTCAAATTGCCAGGAAATATGCTGACTTTTACCTACATGCATCCGATGGAAAAGGGCACGGCGTTCATTCTCCTTTTGTTTTCGATTTCATCATTCACGTACTGAACAGTCGAAACAAAAATCCCGCTTTTCCCATTATAGAAAACTACAGAAAGGCATTATTAAAAGATGAAAGGATCATCACCGTTGAAGACTTTGGTGCAGGGAGTACGCTTACCGAAGGAACAAAAAGAAGGGTCTCAGATATTGCCAGACATTCACTGAAACGCCGAAAATACGCGCGGTTGTTGCATCGTATCGCATCTTACTATCAATGCAGGAACATCGTAGAGATGGGAACATCACTCGGCACTACCACAGCCTACATTGCAGCATCGCCGGTAGTACCACAGGTGATCACCATGGAAGGCGCCACCGCTATCGCCGGCATTGCCAACAAATTTTTTGTTGAGAACAAATTCAATAATATCCGGCTGATCGAAGGAGATTTTGCACAGACTATTCCACAAGTACTGCAATCTGTCAATCAAATTGATATGTTGTTTGTGGACGGGAATCATCGGAAGGAGCCTACACTTGCTTACTTCGAAGCATTTTTGAAAAATGCTACCGACTATTCTATTTTCATCTTCGATGATATCCACTGGAGCACGGGAATGGAGCAGGCATGGAAGCATATACAGGATCATGAGGCGGTAACCATGACCATCGATTTATTTTTTATAGGTATTGTCCTATTCAGAAAGGAATTTTTAGTGAAACAACACTTCTCTCTCCGATATTAATTTTACCTTAGCCACCAATTATGCAAATAGGAGTAATCAAAGAGCCTGCAACCGAACGAAGGGTGGCCCTGCTTCCTGAACATTTATCCATTGCCAAAAAAATAAAAGCTGAAGTATCTATCGAGCACGACGCCGGTAAAGAGGCATTTGCCAATGATGAGATGTACACCTCCGCAGGAGCACAATGCACTTCACGCGAAGAAGTGATCAGCAAAAGCGACGTTGTACTTTGTCATCACCTGCCCAAAGTGAGCGAACTGGAATTGCTGAAAGGGAAAGTATTGATTGGCACATTTCAGCCACTCTTTCAAAAGGAAGTGATCGTTCAGGCAGCAGCCGCAGGAGTTACAATATTCAGCCTTGATATGCTGCCTCGCACTACGCGTGCACAAACGATGGATGTGCTCAGTAGCCAGGCTAATGTTGCAGGATACAAAGCCATCATCACTGCTGCGGGATTGTATCCAAAATATTTTCCGATGTTTATGACGGCTGCGGGGAGCATTGCGCCTGCAAAGGTTTTGATACTTGGAGCCGGCGTAGCAGGTTTGCAAGCCATCGCTACAGCACGCAGATTAGGAGGTGTGGTCGAAGTATTTGACACACGTCCTGCCGTGAAAGAAGAAGTGCAAAGTCTTGGCGCTAAATTTATTGAAGTAGAAGGCGCTGCAGATGCTTCTGCCGCCGGTGGCTATGCTGTGGAGCAGTCACAGGAATTTCAGCAAAGACAAAAAGAAAAAATTGCTGCTTCCGTTAAGAAAGCAGACATCGTGATAACAACAGCACAAATATTTGGAAGGAAAGCTCCGATACTGATCACTAAAGAAATGATAGAAAGCATGAAGCCCGGATCAGTGATCATCGATATTGCTTCATCTACCGGAGGCAATACGGAATTGACCATGGATAATGAAACGATATTGCACAACGGAGTTACTATTGTTGGCAACTCTAACTTACCTGCGACCATGCCCTACGATTCCAGCAAATTGTATGGCAAGAATCTTTTTAATTTTCTCGAACTGATTCTGAACCCTGAAGGACAATTGCAACTCAATTTCGAAGATGAACTGGTGAAGGGCGCATGTATCACACACGGTGGAAATATCATGAACGAACGTTTAAAATAATTACGCATGTCAGAAGTCCAGTTATTTATCAGTCAAAACTTAGACATGGTCTATGTGGTGATTCTGATGATATTTCTCGGTATTGAAATCATCGGAAGAGTACCGAGCGTATTGCATACGCCATTGATGAGTGGCGCCAATGCCATTCATGGCGTGGTGATCATCGGAGCCATCATCATCATGGGTAAAGCTGAGCCGGATAATTATCTCGCATTGATACTCGGATTTCTTGCTGTAGTAGTGGGAACGCTCAACGTAGTTGGTGGATTTGTAGTAACAGACCGCATGCTGGAAATGTTCAAAAAGAAAAAACCAAATAAGACTGCCTAATACAGAAAAAACATGAGCATTAGCATATTGGCCATCAGTTATCTCATTGCATCCGTTACTTACATTATCGGACTCAAAATGCTTTCGCATCCGGCAACTGCGCGTCGAGGTAATCTCATTGCAGCAGCAGGAATGGCGCTGGCTATATTTGCAACAATATTTTTGTACAAGAATGAAGGCAGGGCATTAGGAAATTACGGATGGATATTTTCAGCGATGACGGTCGGTTTGGTTTTAGGCTGGCTCATCGCCAAAAAAGTGAAGATGACCGCCATGCCGGAACTGGTAAGTTTTTTCAATGGGATGGGTGGCGCCTGTGCTGCGTTGATCTCCATTGTAGAATTTGATTACATCTATACGGAAGCACTGGCCACACCACACAGTGCGTTCAGTTCTTTGGTGCATACCGGTCACTATCTCGCTATTATGGCGGGCGGCATTATCGGGAGCGTTTCCTTTGCAGGAAGTATGATTGCCTGGGGCAAACTGAATGGAACGATCAAAGATGTCGCATTCAAAGGACAGCACATTGTAAACCTCATCGTACTGGTGTTGGTTTTTGGTGGTGCTGTATATACTTATTTCAGCGATACTTCACATGCTAATATTTTCTTTTATGCTACTGTAATACTTTCTCTTGTCTATGGTGTTTTATTTGTTCAACCGATTGGAGGAGCAGATATGCCGGTGGTGATTTCTTTGTTGAATTCATTCACAGGTGTGGCTGCAGCATGTGGAGGTTTTCTGTACGACAACAAAGCAATGCTTACAGGTGGTATCCTTGTTGGCGCAGCAGGGACGTTGCTCACCATACTCATGTGCCGGGCGATGAACAGAAGTTTGAAAAATGTATTGATTGGTTCTTTCGGCGGAGGCGCGGTTTCTTCGGCAGAAAAACAACAGGGAGCAACCGGAACAGTGAAGGAAGTTACCATCAGCGATGCAGCAATGGTAATGGCTTATGCCAAAAAAGTGATGATCGTACCGGGATATGGATTGGCAGTAGCCCAGGCGCAACATACGTGTCATGAATTAGAAAAACTCCTGGAAGAAAAAGGTGTTGAAGTGAAATACGCCATACATCCTGTGGCAGGCAGAATGCCGGGACACATGAATGTGCTGCTCGCTGAAGCAGATGTGGATTATGATAATTTATTGGAACTCGAAGCAGCTAATGATTCTTTGAAAACGGCTGATGTGGCCTTTGTACTGGGCGCCAATGATGTGGTGAACCCTGCTGCAAAGACAGACCCCGGATCACCGATCTATGGCATGCCGGTGTTGAATGTGGAAGACGCAGGAATGGTGATCGTCAATAAAAGAAGTATGAAACCCGGCTATGCGGGGATTGAGAATGAATTGTTCTTTTCACCAAAGACATCCATGCTTTTTGGTGATGCTAAAAAGGTATTGCAGGAATTGATTGCACAGGTAAAGGAGATTTGATTCCTGAGAAAATTTTGGAATTCTCAAGGGGGCTGCAAAATATTAAAGTCTATCCAAAAGGTATCTGGTGTCAGGATTTGGTACAACATGTGTAATCAATATTCATATCAATTCAATTCATAATGAAAAGTACACTCCTTCAGAAAGGGAAAACAAATTTCTTAATTTCCATCTGGCTGTTTTTCGCATTTTCTCTTTCAAAATCCGTAGTAGCACAATCCGGCAAGCATTCCCTTCCAAAGCCTGATCACATCATCATCGTGATGCTGGAAAATCATGGCTTCGATCAGATTATTGGCTCTGCCAATGCACCCTTCATCAATTCACTTGCAAAGAAAGGATTACTCTTCACCGATTACCATGGTGTAACGCATCCCAGTCAACCTAATTACCTGGCACTCTTCTCAGGATCTACACAAGGAGTGTCGGGTGATAAATGTCTGCAAAAAGTAACTCCATATACCACAGCCAACCTGGGCGCTGCAATGATCAGGGCAGGTCATACATTCAAAGGATATGCGCAAACGATGCCTTCCATCGGCTTCATGCAGTGCTATTACAAAATGAGTGACGTGACAGGTGCATACCTGTATGGCCGCAAACATTGTCCCTGGGTGAACTGGATCGGAAATGGGAAAAATAATTTCCCCGCATCGGTGAGTTTACCTATGACCTACTTCCCCTCTGATTACACCAGTCTGCCTACACTTGCTTTTGTAATACCGGATATGGATCACGACATGCACAATATCGGAAAGCAGGGAGACGCAGCAGCCATCAGGAGAGGGGACGAGTGGCTCAAAGAAAATATTTCAAAATATGCAGACTGGGCCATGAAACACAACAGCCTTCTGATTATCACTTATGATGAAGATAATATGACTTCAAAAAACCATATCCCTACCATCTTCGCAGGCCCCATGGTAAAACCCGGAGAAAACAACATCACTGTAAATCATTATGACCTGCTCAGAACTATCGAGGCCATGTATAAATTATCGCCATCCGGTAAGAATGACGGAAGCGTTATCGAAGGTATTTGGAAGTAGATATTAATTCCAGTTTGGTTATTACTTCGAAGAGGTTGCATGTTTATAGCCAAATTACATGATCTGTTGTACGCGCCCCTTACAGAGTTGAATGAATTGATTGCAATCATTCCAGATCCAGTAAATGATGAACATGTGGAAATCATGTGCCTGTTTGATTTTCTCAATTTAAGTGTGAACAAAATGTATATTCGTTTTATACTATAATGACATATTAAATAGACCAAAAAAAACCTGAAAAAATATACTGATATGAGCAGGTGGATATGATT
>JBDHYH010000058.1:0-23904 GCA_039811325.1 Chitinophagaceae bacterium
TCTACGGCGTATTTGTCCAATACGGTGTACATGTGGCGAAGTACTGATTCATCGCGCAAAAGCTGAGTCTTCAGCTTCTCATTGAAGTCGGATGGCGCTTTGTATTCCAGTATCCAGTACAGACCGGTGGTCTTTTTCTGGATCGGGTACGCCAGTGATCTAAGGCCCCAGGCATTACGATGCACTACCTCTCCGCCATTCTCAGTAAGGAATGCGGTGTACTTCTTCTGGGCAGCTTTAAAATCTTCCTCAGAGAGTACCGGGGTGAAGATCACCATCAATTCATAATTGTTCATGCGTTTGATTTGTGATTTAAAATAAAAATTCGGGCTGCGAAGGTAAGGGAAAAATTGGTTGGTAGAAAGAATTTGTAGCTCTTTTAGCAAGTCATATAGAACTTTTTCTACCTATCTCCGAATCACTGGCTGGAATCCCTTTTCCAAAGTATCAAGAAAAGCCATTGCCTTGCAAACCAGGGGTAAAGCTCAGAAAAAAAACCTCCGTGTACCTCTGTGGTACTCAGTGGTGCTCTGTGTAACAAAAAAACCGGAAAGGACAGATGGAAAACCTCAAACTGTTTTCAAACCCATCCCTTCCGGCAACCTAAACCTAAACTTTAGAACCAGCTACCAATCCACTTTTCACTTACATTGTCCCCCATTCGCCTTCTGCGGCGGCGCACCTTCACATTGTGGATGATCATGGCTACTACCATCAATGGTATAAATAATATTGTAAATGGCGGGATACCCAGCAGACTGATCCATTTACCGCCAAACATTTTCCTCATTGGGCGTTTCAGCCTCTCGGCAATCAGGTACATACTTGGTACCATCACCAGTGTCATAAAGAATGCGAATGCCAACCCGAATATGATCGTCCATGCCAATGGCTTCCAGAAAGCAGCACTATCTCCACCAAAGAAAATATGTGGATTCAAATCGCGGAACATGGTAACGAAATTGATATTGAAACCTATCCCGAGCGGAATCAATGCAAAGATGGCTGCCAGCGCTGTCAGCAACACTGGTATGATCCTGATCTTACCGGCCTGAACCACCGCCTCTCTCACTTTGAGGCCTCTTGCCCGCAATTCATCGGCGAAGTCTATTACGAGAATAGCATTTTTCACCACTATTCCCGCAAGGCCCACAATGCCGATACCTGTCATGGCAATGGACACATTCATTCTTGTGAGTGCAAATCCTAACATGACACCTATAATGCTGAACAATATCTCCGTAAGAATGATCACGGGTTTGCTGATAGAATTGAATTGCAATACCAATATGAACAAAATCAACATTAAAGCTACCAGCAATGCCTTTCCGAGAAATGCCGCAGTCTCAGCCTGCTGCTCACTTTCACCGGTTTGTTTTATGGTTACATTAGGCCCTTTGTCAAAATCTTTGATTGCTAATGCCAGTTGCTGATTCACTTCGGTAGGCGTGTAGCCTGTCAATACATTACTAAACAGGGTGATCACACGTTTTACATTCAGACGTTTAATGCTGCCATACGTACTTGTGAAATCAATATCAACTAAAGTACTGATCGGAATACTTTTTACCTGGCCGCCACTTGCCATATCGCGAAACACAATGTTCATGTTCAACAGGTTGGTCAGATTTTGTCTTTGCACTTCATTGTTCCGAATCCAAATCTTGTATTCATCTTCATTATCCTTGATCTTGGAAGCCTCCAAACCAAACAGGGCAGTACGGATCTGCTGGCCTATCTGTGCAGTAGAAACTCCTTCTATTTGTGCACGTTCGCGGTTGATGGAGAGGGTTACTTCAGGATTTGTCAGATCTACATCCATCTTCAAATCTTCAACTCCCGGTACGTGCAGGCTATCAAGGTATCTTTTCAGGCTCACTGCAGTAGAGGTGAGTGCCTCAAAATCATCGCTCGACACTTCAATATTTACCGGAGGTTCCGTAGGTGGCCCATTCTGTTCCTGGGCTACAGAAATTTGCACACCCGGAATACCTTTTACCACTTTTCGAATAGAATCCAGATATGGAGCAGTGGACACGCCATCACGCTTTTCGTATTCTACAAAACTCACCTGCACTCTTCCAAGGTTTGGTTGTGTACTTCTATCGCCACTGTTAGGATCACTTGCCCCCACAGCTACGTTTGATATCACGCTTTCCACAACAGGGTTTTTCTTGCCTGAAGGGCCATTCAGCAGGTTGATGATTTTGTTTTCAACTGTATGAGTTACTGAATCTGTGTAGTTCACATTAGTACCCACAGGCAACTTCAAATAAACATAAATGATATTGGGATCACTGCTTGGGAAAAATTCTATCGGCACTTTTCTAACGATGAACAATACAACAGAAAATACCAACAATCCGAATGTGCCAATCAACAACCAAACCGGACGCCATCCTGCTACTGCCCAACGCAAGAGCTTTTCGTACCGCTCCATAATAGCAGGCAATACCCTATTTTGAAATTTATGAATAAGCGAATCAAACACATACCTGTTCAATACCACAACGAGTGCAAAGAAAATAAGCAGGTTTCCAACAAATGTGAGATGAACCAAATCAAAGAATATTCCGGCAATCAACGGAATCAGGAATGCTTTACTCTTGAATACTCTCGATTTCTTACGTTCCTGATGATCATCTTCGGCATGTACCATAAAGTCCACAGCAAATACAGGATTCATGATAAATGCCACTACCAGCGATGCCGTCAATGTGAAGATGAGCATCGTAGGCAGATAAATCATGAATTTACCAATAATACCGGGCCAAAACAGGAGCGGGAAGAATGGTGCGAGAGTAGTAAGAGTACCGGTAAGTACAGGAACAAAGATTTCTCCTGCAGCCATCTTCGCAGACTGAATCGCAGAGAGTTTACCTTTATTTTCTACAAATATCCTGTGCGTATTTTCAATGACCACAATGGCATCATCCACAATAATCCCTAATCCAAACAACAAAGCAAATAGTACAATAAAGTTGAGTGTAACATCAGACCCCGTGATTAATTCTGCGGCGGGGATAAAAAGGAATGCAACGAACATACTCAACGGTACTGACAGCGCTACAAAGAATGCATTGGTAACACCCATAAAGAACATCAGAATGAGCAATACCAATACAAAGCCGATGACAATACTATTCACCAGGTCATTGAAACTTGTCCTGGTAGCTTTGCTCTGGTCACCTGTAATATCGATGTGCAGATTGGGAGGTAGTGTCGTTTCTTTCATCTCCTCCACTGCTGCTTTCACGGCATCAGAGGTTTCAATCAAATTCTCGCCCGCCCGTTTAATGATATTGAGCGTTACCACATTCCTGCCGTCTAACCGTGCATAGCTCTCACTTGTTTTTACAGTGTCTTTGATCTCAGCAATATCCTTGAGATAAATGGGTGCACCACCTGTATTTCGAACGATTACTTTTTCAATGTCATACTTTGTTTTGAATTGCCCCTTCACCTGGAGGGTGCGTTTCATATTTCCAACTTCGAGAAGGCCTCCGCTGATATCGACATTCTCACGCTGTACTGCCCCTGCAATATCAGAGAACGTAATACCGGCACTCTCCATTTTATAATTATCAACATTGATCTGAAACTCTCTTTCAGGCGCACCTACGATGTCAACCCTTGTTATCTGAGAAAGTTCTTCCAATTTATCCTGTGCGTCATCTGCAAATTTTTTCAACGACATCATGTCGAAATCTCCGCTCAGGTTTACATACATGATTGGCATTTCGCTGAAGCTGACTTCCTGCACATTCGGCTCTTGCGTCAGATCAGTTGGCAGGTCGGTCTTGGCTTTATCCACCGCGTCCCGCACCTTTTGAACAGCTACATCTGTTTTGACATCTGTTTCAAACTCCACGATGATGGCAGAAAAATCCTGTAAAGAAGTACTTTTTATACTCTTGATTTTTGCGCCTGTAATGCCCTTCAATTGTTTCTCAATCGGGATCGTCACAAGGTTCTCCATATCCTTTGGAGAGTTACCTACATAAATCGTTTGTACATATACGGTAGGAATGACGATGTCGGGAAACTGTTCCTTGGGAAGAGTAACAAACTGAAATACTCCAACTATCGAAACAAATATGATGAGAAGGTAAATGGAAGTTCTGTTTTTGATAGACCAACTGGTGGGCTTGAATTCCTTAAACCTTTCGCTGAGACTCTCTAAAGTTTTCATATATATTTTTAAAATCGCTTTTCAAAAAAAGCAGTCATGAATTGTTGTGGTACTAATCTGCCTTGGTAGTGATATGCTGCCCTTCGAATACTCCCTGGTATCCTCCGGTTATGAGTAACTCGCCTGCCTGCAGTCCCTGCTTAATTTCAACACTGTCGTTACTCAGTTGCCCGATAGACACTGTCTTCTTATGAGCTACAAAGCCATCCTTCTGCTTCATTGCCACTAATACGTACTTACCATTTTCATCATTCTGAACAGTGTTCAGCGGTACTGAAATCGCGTTCGGAGATGTATAGTCGATGATATTCACTACGGCTGTTTGGTTGGGTTTCACACTGATATTGCCCGGCACCTTTACTTCAGCTGTAAAGCCACGGGTGGTAGCACCTATTGACTGGCTGATAAAGGAAATGGTGCCTTCAAAGGTTGTATTGTTATCTGGCAACAGCACTTTTACTTTATCTCCCCTGCTTACTTTGCTTGCATAATTTTCAGGAACTGTTACTGTAACGCGTGTATCACCATTATTCACAATTCTGATGTAGCCACCTCCTGCCGGATTTCCATTAAAAGTTTCACCTACGTGTGCCGTTACATCATCCACTACTCCGTTCACATTACTATATACGTTGCTTTGATTAGCCTGCACCTCCGCTGCTTTCACGCTCGCCTGTACCGTTTTCAATTGCCCTTCCAGTGTTTCAACATTTGTTTTTGCCTGGAGCAATTGCACTTCTGTTCCAATGTTTTGATCCCAAAGATTCTTTTGACGATTGTACACAGATTTTGCAAGTGCGAGTTGAGCATTGATACTGTTCAGTTGCTGTTTAATAGCATTCACATTTTGTAAGGCTACATCATTATCCAACTTCAATATCAACTGTCCCTTTCGAATGTGATCACCTTGTTTCACATAGATCGCCTTTATCTGTCCGGGCTGCCCGGGAGGAGTGATGTAGCTGATATTTTTCTGATCTACAAAACCCTGCAAAGTCAGGTAATGAATAAAGTCCGCCTTCCCAACGGGAGTAAGGCTTACCAGTTTTGGCTTTTGTGTAGAAGCAGTGGTATCCAGTTTTGCAATCTCATCTTCGAGCTTCGCTATCTTCTCATCTAACTTTCCCTTCTCCGTTTTTAGTTTTTCTAATTCCACTTTTTTATCTCCGAGTGCGCCGGCTTTTTCTTTTTGACCTGCTCCGCAAGACATAAGTAATGCAAGAGACAGTGCGGGTACGATTGCTTTTGTAATTGTTTTCATATATTTCTATTGTGTCGATGAGTTATAATTTTCCTGCTGCTTTTAAGAAATCTATTTTAGCGATGATGGCATCATATATTGAACTGTAATAATTATTTTGTGCTGTTACCAGGTCAGCCTGGGCTGTTGAAATTTCCTGGTTACTTCCCACACCTTGCTCGTATTTCAGTTTGGTAGCATTATAAACCTGGTTGGCCAGATCAATATTTTTTTCCTGGGTGTCCATGTTGTATAGCGCCGTTTTCATATTCAACCTGGATTGCCTGATGTCGTTTGTAATGGATGACTCTAATTGTTTTTTTCTGTTTTGCATCTGTCGCAACGTGATACGTGCTCCCTCTATTTGTGCATTTCTTGAAAATCCACTAAAGATGGGTACACTCAACCTTAAAGCAATAAATGAAGAAGTGAAGTAAGGACCTTTAAAAAAATTAAATTCATTTCGCTGTGCACTCTTGCTATAATTTGCTTGCAGGCTCAGCGTAGGTAATTTGCTCAATTGGTATCTCTTCACATTGAGTTTATTGAGTTCTACCAGCGTCTGTATCTGCTGATATTCTTTCCTGTCTTCGAAATGGTATTCTTCGCTCAGCACACCAGCTTTGATTTCGTCATCCGAAAGTGTTTCAGTTAGTACCAGGGAATCTTTCATCGGCATCCCCATCAAAAATTTTAATCCTTCCAGGCCGGCATCAATGAGATTCTGGGCTTTGAGCCTTTGCGTTTGCAAATTGCTCAGTTGCACTTGAACTTTATCAACATCTAATTTTTCAGCAAATCCATTCTGATAAATCAGTTTTGTATCATGCAGCAGTTGTTCATAATTTTTTATGTTCGCATCCAGCGACGTGATTTGCCTTCGCCCAACTACCAATTGGTAATATACTTTGTAAACATTCGCTTTTATTTGTTCTTTGGTAATGTCAGCAGTAAGTTCTGCATTCCTGATAGATGCATCCCTGGCCATCAGTCCTACGAAAACCTGGCCGTCAAACAAAAGTTGGTTGAGATCAACACCCCCATTCAATGACCATTTGGTGCCAAACCCTGCTACAATAGTTCCAAAATCATCAGGTGCCGTAATAGGATTGCCACTTCCATTTTTCACTCCATTCGCAATCAAGACTGCATAAGTACTTTGTGCGATAAAATTGGGAAATGTTTGTACTGCCACTTTCGGATTGAAACTTACACTGCCACTGGCGCTGATGTTGGGTAAGGCAGAAGCTGTGATCTGCCTGTTGGTTTGTTCCTGTGCTTTGATATCGAGAAGCGCATTTTGAACTGTCTCAGAATTCTTCAATGCATAATCCACTGCTTCCTTAGCACTGAGTAGATGCACCTGAGAACTATCCTGCTGTGCATAAACTCCTCCGGAAAACACCACTATTATTAATAGAATAAAAAAACCTTGTCTCATTGTTTCAATTTTATCTGTTTTGTTTCCTGTTCCTTACTGTACTTTTCAAAAAGTTTCAAGCCTTTGGGAGTAGCGATTGCATACAGGAAGTATCCAATCAATTCCTTTTGTACTTCAAACATGGTAAACCTTGACTTAGGAAATAAATGTTCATTAAATGGAAGGGAAATCATTTCCAGTCTTGCTTTTGCAAAAATTTCCATATTGAAATCATTGCGATAATATCCTTCATCTCTACCCCACCGCAGGTTCTTCATGATGATGTCATACAGGAAATCATACTTGAAAAGCACAAATTTTTTCAGAGCCGACGGGTATCCCCTTTCCAGGTCGAACAATATCGACGGATTTAAATCAGCCATGATCTCCCTGATAGTTTGTATAGCGAAAAATACTTCCTGAATGGCATTGGCAGCCCTGGTACGGCATGAATCGCAACTCTCCTGATTCCTGTCCAGCAAATCGCTGATAACACCATCTACCAATTCACTTTTATCGCTGAATGACTGATAAATGGTCTTTTTAGAAACACCTAACTGGTTAGCAATTTCATCCATCGTCACGGAACGAATACCATAAATACGGAAAAGTTCTTCCGCCTTCTGTTGAATTCTTTCTCTTATTTCCATAGCGGCCGCAAAACTATGGAAACTTTTCTGTTACTGAAAGTTTCCAATCAAAAAAAAATTATGAAAGAAGGATTATCGTGTATGAGTGGTAAGTGTATCAATGTAGCATCAACTCTATCACACGGAGAGCCGCAACGATTCCCATCCTGCAGGATCATTTCAGTGATGATCCGTTTTAACCGATTCCTTCATCCCCGGATTGCTGTAGCGTGGATCGCTGATAAAGGTTGAGTCGGTAAGCGTATAAAGAAATTTGACCAGGTCATATTTTTCACGGGGAGAAAGGACGATAGGCTTTAACAATATCGAATCCAGAGTCGGGCTATTCCTGATTCCCCTGGTATAATGATCTACTACACTTTCAAGTGAATAAAACCTGCCGTCGTGCATGAATGGCTGTGATACTCCTACATTCCGCAGGCTGGGTACCCTGAATTTAAGAGAGTCGTTACTCAAACCTGTTATTGTCATTCTTCCAATGTCATTATGATATGGATCTATTTCGAGGCCATTATTTCGAAAAGAATTATCAGTAAACAATGGTGGCGGATGACATGCCTGGCAATGCTGCTGAAACACTTTGTAACCATGCTCTTCCGATGAATTGAATTTTACCGTCCCTTTCTTCATCTGGTCATACTTCGAATCAGCACTCACCATCATCCCCATAAACTGTGAGAGTGCCTTGAACATCCTTTCTGAATTCACCTCCTTCGTACCAAATGCTTTTGCAAACAAACCCGGATAGCGTTTATCTTTTTTCAATACTATTATCACTGAATCAACATTGGCAGCCATCTCATTGGGAGCTGTCATCGGTGAAACAGCCTGCGAAGGAAGGTCATGAAATTTTCCATCCCAATGAAAAGATGATTGCCATGCAAGGTTCTGCAGTGTGGGCGCATTGCGGGTAGTGAACTGATTATTGAAGCCATGGCTAAAATCATGATCAAAGGTGGCGAATGCTGCTCTCTGTTCATGGCAACTACTGCAAGGAAATTGACCGTTACGACTCAGCCTGCCATCATAAAATAATTTTCTTCCCAGTAGAAAACCGGCATCTGTCGGCTGATTGTTTTTAAATATATCGTAAGGCTGAGGCCAGCCGGCAGGAATCTCCAATTTCAATGGACGCGGTTGATCGACAGGATACATCGCAATCAAAACTCCGGCAAAGAGAAACAGTATCGTAACCGTCTTTTTCATGTTGGAATTCATTATTCTCCGGAAATATCCTTTATCTTTTTTCTCCCCTGTTTTACTTCGCTCTTTCCTTTTTTTAAATGTAACCGTTTTTCTTTCGAAGCTTTAGTTGGTTTCGTTGGCTTCCTTGGCTTTCTTACAATGAGTGCATTGGAAACAAGAATATGCATCTTCACGATAACATCTTCCTTGTTCTGCAGTTGGCTACGTTCTTTCTGACTATAAACTTTCAGGTAGCCATCTTTAGTAATCTTATTCGCAAGATTTTTAAGTATTCTCGCCTTCTGCCTTTCCGACAATATCTGTGAGTCTGCCACATGAAAACTACCTTCTACCATCGTCTCCACTTTGTTCACATTCTGCCCGCCGCTCCCGCCGGAACGCATGGTTTTAAACGAAATTTCATTGATCAGGTTGAGCATAGTCGTAAAATTACAAAATAAAATTTCCGTTCAAAGCCGGTAGGCTATAACCGGGAGATTCTACGCTATTAATATTTCTTATCGCAGGTATTCCACCGGATCATTTTGTATGACATACACAAAAATTATTCAATGTACACTACTCGACTTTGAAACACCAGGTGGCTTGTATCAGTATTAATTTTAAATTGCAGCCGGAGAATATATTTTTCGATGGCATACGTCATTCAAAAATTTGACCTTAGCCTGAGATGAATATTGACAATCCCGGTAACCAATTTTGGAATTGCATGAAGGAAAAGGAAATATACAGATCGCTCTGCGAGAAAAAATCAAAAGGTAAAAAATCCTTTGGTGTCCTGATAGACCCAGATAAGGTGAATGATGAAAAGATACAGCAGCTCTGCCACCTGGCTCACCATTCATTGGTAGATATTTTCCTGGTTGGCGGCAGCCTCGTTGTATCAGACTACCTGGATGAATGTATCACACAGATCAAAAGAATTTCCAACATTCCTGTCATTCTCTTTCCCGGAAACAGCAGCCAGGTTTCGAAGTATGCTGATGCTCTTTTGTACTTGTCCCTCATCAGTGGCCGCAACCCTGAGTTTCTGATTGGCCAGCATGTTGTAAGTGCACCAATGGTAAAAAAATCCGGGTTAGAAATTATAAGTACAGGCTATATGGTGGTTGATGGAGGCGCGCCGACCACTGTTTCTTATATTAGTAATGCAAACCCGCTCCCTGCCGATAAGCCTGAAATTGCAACATGTACCGCTATGGCCGGTGAAATGTTGGGTATGAAACTAATCTATATGGATGCAGGTAGTGGAGCCAGGATTCCCATATCTGAAAAAATGATCAGGAGCGTGAGTGAAAATATTAGCATACCGCTGATCATCGGTGGTGGTATTACTGATCCTGAAAAGGCTTATATCAATTGCAAGGCAGGAGCTGATGTGATCATTATTGGAAATGCTATTGAAAAAGACCCATCACTCATTCGCGAAATGGCTGCAGCTATTCACTCTGTTCCAGTCAAGTCTTATTAGGGACCTCCTATTATAAACTCATCATTTCTTTGAACTTCACAGACTGCCTTCTGCTCACTTCAATTTTTTCTCCCCCTAAAAGATCTAGCAACAATCCTCCATTGAAATAAGGTTCAATCTTATCAATCATTCTCAGGTTGATGATATGCTTCCTGTTGGCTCTGAAGAAAACTCTTTCATCCAGGCGTTCTTCCAGAGCATTCAGCGATTTTAGGATCAATGGCTTATTATTCGCAAAATAAACCTTTGCATAATTACCCACACTTTCAAATAAACGGACATCTGACAACTTCACAAACCAGCAACGCTCGCCGTCTTTTACGAAAACCTGGTCATGCTCTCCCAGGATTGAACGGTTTATGTTCATTTGGCCTTCCTCCTCCAGTTTACGCCGGAATTTCTGCAATGCATCAGCGAGCCTTTTAGGTTCAACTGGTTTCATCAGGTAATCCAGCGCATTTATTTCAAAGGCTTTGATAGCATATTCATCATAGGCTGTTACAAAGATCACCTGTGGTGCCTTTTCCAATTCTGTCAGCATATCAAATCCGGTCTTTCCCGGCATTTGAATGTCGAGGAAAATAAGGTCAGGGTTCAGGGTCTCTACCTGCTCAATCCCCTCTTCTGCATTGGCTGCTTCCCCTACCACTTCCACATCAGGGAATTCATTCAATAGCCGCTTCAATTCGCTGCGGGCAAGTCTTTCGTCATCTATTAATACTACTTTAGGCATATTAGCTGGTTATTTATTTTGATTATTTTATGCAATCGGCATCGTAATCCTGGCTTGTACCAGGTTTTCATTCAAATTCGAAATTGAAAATACGGAATTTCCATTATGAAGAAACTGCAACCTGTTACGGGTGCTGTTAATTCCAAATCCTTCTGCGTCGTTTTGAATCCTCCCCGTGTTCTGAACCAAAAGCTCCAATTGCTTTCCTTCAAATCTTGATATAATATTTATGACTCCGCCATTGATTCTCTTGCTGATTCCATGCTTGATCGCATTTTCAACCAGCGTTTGCAACATCATCGGCGGTATGGGTTGTTGCAAAGTTTTCTCATCAATATCAAAATTAACCTGGAGCCTTTCTTCAAAACGCGTTTGCTCCAATGCAAGATAATCCTTGACAATACTGAGTTCACGTTCTAATGGTACGGTTTCTAATTTTTCTACCTGAAGGCTGCTTCGCAAAATATTGGAAAGTTCGGTTATGGCTGTTCGTGCCCGCGTAGGGTTTTCCTCTACCAGGGCCCTGATACTATTGAGTGAATTAAAAATAAAATGCGGATTGATATGTGATTTGATGGTTTTGATCTCTAATTCCTTCACCGTTTTTTCCAGTTGTAATCGCTCAACCTGATCTCTGCCGTTCTTCAAAACATAGTGCCATACCATATAGATCAGCATCCACAGAGCAATCAGGATGAAATTGAAGATCACATCCCACCAGAACCTGCCACTGCGGGGATCTGTATATTTCCATTCACCCTTTGTGTCACGATACCAACCGGTAATATTTCGTATTTTCTTTGCCTTTTTATAATCCGTAGAATCGGTGATGGTGCCTCCCAGTCTTGTGTAGTACCCTGGTGAAAGTTCCTGGCTTTTTTCCATGCTTTTCGCATTGTCCAATGCCTGGAATTTTTCGTATTGTGCCAACGAATTATTGGTAACCACAGCAGTAGTTTTGGCGCCGTAATAACTGATGAATCCTGTAACTGCCACTCCACATACAAATAATACAATCATTCTCCGAAATGAAAATTGCAGCCAGGAAATTCTTTTGAGTACCAAACGCAGAGCATGAGTGGCAAGGATATACCACAAAAACTCGATAAGCAGCACTGTTGCAAAGAGCCTTCCTACCTGGCCGGTAAAATAATATTCCGGCGCAAAAAGGTAAACAAAAAATATATTTATAAGTATCCATCCGCCCCACCCCAATACCTGGCACAGCCAGTACTGAACAATAGTATTCTTCATAATGCAAAATTATACTTCATGAAAGGTAAATAATATACGCTTGTGATTAGTGGCATTTTGAGTATTTGAAAGGCTCTGTGGAATGCTTTTGAAAAACCTGAGTACCTGAAAACCCCAGGCTGATACCCGGATGAGTAACCTCTCAACTACCAATAATTTCAGTTTACATGCAACCATCCCTATCAACTTTGGAACCTTGATTAAACAGATTCTTCACTTCATTCACAAAGACAGCCACTTTTTGGCTTTTGTACAATAATCACCTTTGACAAACCATCTCAACCATCTCAACTATCTCAACTATCTCAACTATTTTAACTATCTCACCCATCTCACCCTTCTAAACCACCTAAACCATCTAAACCATCTAAACTATATTTTAGTTTTTCGATTCAAAAAAGGCACTTAATTTTAACCGGAATGAACCAGAATATCAAAAGTGAAAAAGACACGCTGACTGCGGCGGAACGTGAGTTTGAAAATAACATCAGGCCGGCTGTCATGGATGAATTTTCCGGGCAGCAACAAATTATAGATAACCTGACTATTTTTATTAAGGCTGCCAAACAACGCAACGAATCACTCGATCACATTCTATTTCACGGTCCTCCGGGGCTTGGCAAGACAACGCTCAGCCGCATCGTGGCCAATGAATTAGGTGTGCATATCAAAGAGACAAGTGGCCCGGTGATAGAAAAACCGGGAGACCTCGCAGGATTACTGACCAATCTTGAACCGCATGATGTCTTGTTTATTGATGAAATTCACCGGCTGAGCAATGTAGTAGAGGAATATTTATATGCAGCAATGGAAGATTTTCGGATCGATATCATGATCGATACCGGGCCAAACGCAAGGAGTGTACAGATCAATCTGAATCCTTTCACACTCATCGGAGCTACCACACGTAGTGGATTGTTGACGGCCCCATTACTGAGCAGATTCGGAATTAAGAATCGATTGCAATACTATGATTCATCCACTTTGCAGAAAATTATTTTGAGAAGTTGTAGTATCCTGAATACAAAGATCACAAGTGATGCAGCAACAGAAATTGCCGGCAGAAGCCGTGGTACACCACGTATAGCGAATGGACTGCTGCGCAGGGTGCGCGATTTTGCACAAGTGCTGAGCAACGGTGTGATAGACCTTGCCATTACAAAGCATGCTCTCAAAGCACTCAACGTAGATGAATTTGGATTAGATGAAATGGACAACAGGATATTGAGTGCTATCATCGAAAAATTTAAAGGAGGGCCGGTAGGAATAACGACTATTGCCACTGCTGTGGGTGAAGAAACAGGTACATTGGAAGAAGTGTATGAGCCATTCCTGATCCAGGAAGGATTTATCATGCGCACACCCCGTGGACGCGAAGCCACAGAAAAAGCTTTTCAGCATTTAGGAAAATGGCCTCACAAAAAAGGTAGTGCCCCCGGACTTTTTGATACCTGATAAAAACAAAATGATTTACCTCGTTCCAAGTTTGCTGGCTCCAGATGCGGTTGAAACCATTCCAGGTTATGTAATCAATGCTGTGAAAGAATGTAAGGTTATTTATGCTGAAAACATTCGCACAGCCCGAAGGTTCTTAAAGAAAATAGACCCGTCAATCGTCATCGATGATTTCGAATGGTATGAAATACTGAAAAACGAGCCTGCGCTGATTCCTTCGTTTCATAAGCACATCAGGAATGGTGACAATATTTGCATCATCAGCGAGGCAGGTTGTCCGGGTGTGGCAGATCCGGGGCAATTGCTAACAGAGGTAGCACAGGAAATGGGTGCCATAGTAAAGCCCTTGACAGGCCCCAGTTCCATTCTGCTGTCTCTCATGGCCAGCGGGCTCAATGGTCAGCAATTTTGTTTCAATGGGTACCTGCCGGTAGCATCAGATGAAAGGCACAGAAAGATTCGACAGTTGGAAGATGAATCATTTAAAAGAAACTGTACTCAAATTTTCATTGAGACACCCTACAGAAATGATGCACTTTTCAAATCGCTGATAGATACTTGTCATGGTTCAACATTGCTGTGCATAGCTGCTGAGGTTACATCAGCAAACGAATGGATACGGACAATGACTGTAGCTGCGTGGAAAAAAGAGCAGGTCAGCCTTCACAAAAAAACAGTTACGTTCTTGTTGCTCCGCAAATAATCGGGGCAACTTCATTCATTCTTCTCCCTGCAAACTCAGCGTTGCTGCTACCACTGCAAATCCCGGAGCTATCACCCATCCGATTACCGGCAATGCAAGCAATAAATAAAACACCATCCCATTCCCAATGGCCAAACCTCTGTGCTTATTGATGAAATCGATACTGTCGGGCACTGAATACCCCCTTCTCTCGCTGGTATAATCCAGCATTGAAAACCCAAGAAAATAGCACTCAATTCCGAGTGACAATAACGGAGCTATCCATCCTGCTACCGGTACTAATGCCAGTATTAATACAGAAATGGTTAACAATGTTTGCCAGAATAAATTTCTGAATGCAATGCGAATACCCCGCCACACATCACTCAAAAACTTTGACAAGACAAAAGGATAGTCTTTTTGTAAAATGATAGACTCTGTTTTTTCGCTTAAAAATGCAAAAACAGGAGAACCAACAATCAGGAAAAAATATTTGAACCATGAAAAGTAAAAGAGCAAAAACACTAACTGAAGCATGATCTGTCCAAATAGAAATAAAAACTTTACCAGCGATTGGTTGTGCGATTCTAACCAACTTCTAACCCCTATTTTTTCAAACAAAAAGTTAACCACACCATTAGAAGTACCAATGAAAAAATAAAACCCTACCAGGAAAAGGATCATGTAAATGACTCCGGGTATCACAATCCACTTCCACAATTTATGCTTACGGATGAATGCGTGTGCTTTGTAATAAGATTTGATCGCTATGATGATCTCTTTGAGCAAGCCTGATTTTATTTAGGAAAGCAAATGTAACCTTTTGACTGTTGCAATTCCGTCAATCAAAGAATGACAAATACGGAAACCATTCAAATAAAATCAAAATACCGAAAAAAGTAATTCAGTATTTTCACAAGCAAAACTTTAAAAGAATTGAAACAATTTATTATCCTGCTTTTCGCAGCACTACAACTATCAAATGTAAAGGCACAGACAGAAATAATCAACACAACAGATGTTACACGGATTATGAATGTGCTCGCATCGGATGAGATGAAAGGACGCAAGGCGTTTTCGCCAGAGATAGACAGCGCGGCTCAATTTATCGCAAAGGAATTTTCCAATTCTGGTCTGAAATACTTTGATGGGCTAAAGAGCTACCTCCAAACATTTTACATGATCACAAATAAAGAAACCAAATCCTCAGGTGTCATGGATGGAAAGGAAATAATGAATGAAAACATTGTTGCCATTACTCCGCACGAACATCTGAATGCATCAGATGTTTCAGATTATGAAATAAAATTCATAGATAGTGGTAAGAATTTCTTTCGTACTGTATTCCCATTGTTACAGTCTGATAAGCCTACTATTGCCTTTGTAAGCTCTGCTTATACAAAAGATTTCAACAGACTTAAAAAATTTAACCGTCCATTTTTCTCATCACAACCTCCTGTCATTTTAGTATTGGCAGATGCATTGCCGAAAAAATTCCAATTCACTATCGACAGTAAACTTG
Source organism: Chitinophagaceae bacterium (assembly GCA_039811325.1). GTDB lineage: Bacteria > Bacteroidota > Bacteroidia > Chitinophagales > Chitinophagaceae > Ginsengibacter. The sequence continues at coordinate 15,826 of JBDHYH010000058.1, forward strand.
AAAAACTACCTCTTTCAAATGTGATCGGCGTTTTACCCGGTAAAAGCAAAAAGAACGAATACGTTGTGTTTTCAGGCCACTATGATCATCTCGGTGTAGGCAAGCCTGACAGTAAAGGTGATTCCATCTATAATGGAGCCAATGATGATGCATCAGGTACTACAGCAGTAATAGAACTTGCAAAATATTTTTCAAAGAAGGGGGGAAACGAACGCACTTTGATATTCGTCACATTTACGGCCGAAGAAAGTGGCGGATATGGTTCGAGGTATTTTTCCCAACAACTCAATCCTGACCAAATCTCAGCCATGTTCAATATTGAGATGATAGGCACACCGTCGCAGTGGGGGCCTGGCAATGCTTACATAACGGGTTATGAAAAATCAGATTTTGGGAAAATTCTGCAGAAAAATATTCCAGACAGCAGTTTTATTTTTTATCCTGACCCCTATACTGATCAGAATTTATTTTACCGTTCGGATAATGCCACTCTTGCAGCATTGGGTGTTCCTGCCCACACCATCAGTACATCGAATATGCACAACGAACCTTACTACCATAAGCAGGGAGATGAGGTAAGCACTTTGGATATGAATCAACTCACCCACACGATTAGCGCTATTGCACTTGCCAGTACTTCTATCGTCCAGGGAAAAGCTACACCATCCAGAGTGGAGAAATTAGAGAGATAGGGTTTGGTGTCTCATGGTGGTCACCGGCATATCATTCCTCAGCCAAATCATTCCAATTTTGTTCGCCGGTTTTTCTCCATTTCAATTGAATGAATGGATTGGCACCATCTTTTTTCAGAACAAAAATTTTTATGGGATGAATTCCTTTTTGCAGATATGTATGGTAGCTCAGATAAGTATTAGGGGCATATCCATAATCAGCATCAAACATTGCTGCTTCATGAAGGCGAACAAAAGCCTTTTCAGATGACGCGAATGAAAAATCAAAGCTACCATCAGAGGGAATTTCAATAAATCCCTCATATACTATCAAACCATTTTTTTCTTTTACCGGAACCTTATCTATGGATACCGATCTACCGTTGCTCTCAACCTTCAGTCCATCAGTGTTCGGTACCCAATCAAAATTTCCATGATAGAATTTCCAGGTAAATTTCTTCGGCCATTGATAATTCACTTTCATTGACGGTATCAATGCAGTGTCGTAAGGTCTCAGCGCCGAAGAATTGATAATTCTACACTGCAGTACTTTGGCCTTCATCTCTTTTTGTATTTTCTGATAACCTGGCATTAGCGCGAGGTTCACTGTTTCCTTTGGATCTTTCACCGCATCATAAATTTCAAAGTTATCATCTGCAGATTTTATATCATAACGAACTCCTGCAAGATTCTTTATCCTTATCAACTGCATCTGGTTTCTTTTTCTACCCCGATGTGATGAATCAAATTCTTTGAAGTCCGGAGTATTTCCGTTTTCGAAATACTCAACATATACCCGGGACGTTCCTTGTTTACCTTTTCCTGTCAGCGAAGGCAATAATGAAACGCCATCACTTCTTTCAGGTGCTGGAATGCGGGCTGCGTCAGCAAAGGTAGCCAGCCAATCAGAGAGCATAGATGGAGTTGTGACCACCTTGCCGGTTGCTATATGATTTGGCCACCAGGCAATCGTAGGCATACGCAATCCGCCTTCCCAACAATCTCTCTTGATTCCATCAAAGGGGCCATAGCTTGCAAAAAAAGTAGGATGGTTGGGAACATATTGTGCAGGCAGGTACGACTCTATCGATGGCCCATTGTCCGATGTAAAAACAACAAGAGTATTGCTGTCGATCCGCAAGTCCTTCAGCAGTTGCAGTATATCACCCACTGCATCGTCAATTCTTCGCGTGGCTGATGCATATCTTTTGTAAGTATCAGGCCAGGGCACTTCAGGCGTTGCAGTATTGTGATCATCATCATACATCGCATTCGCATATTCAGGATAGATGTATGAGTCGATATTTCCGGAAGCCGTGTTGATCATGTTCGACGAATCACCTATCCATTGCAATCCCCCTTTCAATCCTCCGCCTTTCGGGTATTGCTGTGCAGGCAATTCCAAAACCGCATGTGGCGCATCATAGGCGAGATACATAAAGAAAGGCTGATCTTTCTTATTTCCTGATACATCAACGATCCATTGTTTGGCATAGGCTGTCCAAAGATCAGTGGTATAACATTTACCCATACCCGAAGCTATATTTTTGTAATCTTTCCAAACTTCTTTGCTACCGCGATACAAACCTTCTACCGGGTAATGTTCGTGCCCGTCGCGATGCCGCATATAGCCGAAGAAGTGGTTAAAGCCGCGCTTCAACGGATGTGCGGGCCAATAGGGTGCTTCTTCCTTTTCGCCCTGCAATCCCCACTTACCAATGGCAATGGTATTATATCCCGCATGCTTTAATACAGTTGCGATATTATGGTTGTCTTCAAGGGCTTTATCAAACTGATTGTCGCGTACGTGTGCATTACCCTGGTTGACACCGGTGAGCAGCGACGCCCTCGACGGTGCACAAACAGGAGCATTGCTGTATTGCTGGGTAAAGATGGCTCCGCTTGCAGCCATCTTATCGAGGTGAGGTGTAAGTTCATAAGGCCTCGAAGCATCACGTGAATCCCTTCTTTGATTTTGATAAAAAACACCGATGTCTCCATAGCCCAAATCATCTGTGAGAATAAAAATGATATTGGGTTTTCGGTGAGGAAGGTGCGACTGAGCCTCAGCGGCTCCACCGCAAAAGAATAATAGCATTGAAAGCCCAAAATATATTTCTTTCATGAACATTCTTTACGTATTTAGTAGGACAAAACCTTGAAGGTTTACGAAACCTTCAAAGTTTACCTACCCTGATTTTCAAAACCTTCAAGGTTTAACTTCAAGTAAAATCTTCTTTGCATCCTCGTCCTGGTATTTATCGATCAATTCCAACAATTGATGCTTCAGTTTTTTTGTAATCTTCTTATATCCTTTCTTACCATACAGATTATGCATTTCATATTGGTCTTTCTGAAGATCATATAATTCCCAGTCATTGACTCTTTTATAAAACCGAATCAATTTGTACCGCCCGGTACTGATTCCAAAATGAGGAGACACTGCATGTTCACCATTTTCGTAATAATGGTAATACATTTTATCTCTTGTTCTGGCGTCAGAATTTTTGAACAAGGGCAGTATAGAAATACCCTGCATGTCTGTAGGAATGGCAACTCCTGCGGCATCCAGCATTGTGGGTGCGATGTCCACATTCAACACAAAGTCCTGCACTTGAGTTCCCGGCTTGATGACACCCGGATACCGCATCATCATCGGAGTACGGAATGATTCTTCATACATCCAGCGTTTATCAAACCAGCCATGTTCACCCATATAAAATCCCTGGTCAGAAAGATAAACCACGATGGTATTCGATGTAAGGTTATGAGCATCCAGGTAATCCAACGTGCGGCCAATGTTACGATCCATCGAAGCTGCAGTAGCTAAATAATCACGCATATAACGTTGATATTTCCATTCGGTCAATGCATTACCTGCCAGGTGCTTTGATTCGAAATCTTTATAGATGGGATGATATATGGCATCAAATTTTGCTTTCTGTGCAAGGTTCATACGATTGATGCTTCCTTCTTTTTCTTCCTCATCTTCATTGGCAAACATTTTCAGATCATAGCCCATGACCAGTGTTTTTGCAATCGTCATCTCTTGCATGGATGCTGCCTTTCGCCCTGCATAGTCATCATAGAATGTTGGCGGCAGAGGAAAAGTAATGTCATCGAACCTGCCCATATCAATTGTGTCTGGCAACCAGGTGCGATGGGTATTCTTATGGCCAATCACTAAGCAAAAAGGCTTTGAGGTGTCTCTATGGTCGAGCCAGTCTTCAGACAAGTCTTCGATTACATTGGCAACATATCCTTCGATCCTGACCCTGCTGCTATCCATTCTGATAAAATCCGGATTGTAATATTGCCCCTGCCCGGGAAGTATTTGCCAGTAAGTAAATCCCTGCGGAACAGTTCCGAGATGCCACTTCCCAATCCACGCAGTTTGATACCCGCTTTTCGTCAGTTCTTTGATGAAAGTATTTTGTGAGCCATCAAAACTTGAATTTTCATTATCCTTAAATCCATTTTTATTACTGTATTTCCCGGTAATGATCACGGCACGGCTCGGCCCGCAAATCGAATTGGTTACATAAGACTTTTCGAATATTGCTCCTTCGTTTGCTAAGCGATCAATAGACGGTGTCTTTACAAATTTATTTCCGTAAGCGCTAATCGCCTGGTAGGCATGATCATCAGAAAGGATGATGAGAATGTTAGGACGTTGCTGAGCATGAGTATCCATTGCCATCAACAAAAACAAATAGATCAGCAATACTTTAGCCATTTTCTTTTTTTTCATTTCTTATCATTTAGGGATAAGGAATTCATAGATTATTGGAAAGGTAAAAATATCCGGAGGAATATGAGCATAAAATGAAATCATTTTTTTCTGCCTGACAAACAAATGATCTGCTTGGAACAAGCCGAAGTATTTATACAAAAATTCCGCACGGGAAGTGCGGAAGCCAATTCTTTCAAATCCTCAATTCAACTATGAAAAGGGTTGAAGATGAAAAGAGAATTATTCTAAGAAAAGATATCTATTTATTACAGGAAATGAATGGGGACAATGAATCATATTTCTTTGGCACGGTTAAGGATTCATCTGGAAAATTATCGGAAGGGAAAATAATAAGCACGGGTTTTAATCTGCTATGAAAAGCTATTGCTTTTGTAAATCAAGGAAGGGTTGTAAAGAAGGATATCTTTGATCATTAAAATTCGCTAAAACCTATTTTGCCAGAGGATGATAGTCTCCAACTAATCCAATCGGGGTAAGGTTTCTGATTTCGTGAACAATTTCAATTGCTGTCCTGGTATCACCGATCCGGAATCCATTTCCTGAAAGTATGGATTGATACGAATCAGTATGCAAGTCAGTAAATCCTTCGCTGAATTCTAACTCTTCTCCTTCAATTTGAATTGATCGATAGGTTCTCTTGCCCTGTTCTTTGACCTTATCCGGAACCGTATCATAATTAATACTCAAAAACCATCTGACATTTGCAAATTCAAGCTCCAATAACCCTGCGGCTCTGTCCGCGCTATGTATATGAACCACATTGCGCTTTACTTTTCCAAATATCCAGGTGAGCATATCATAAAAATGTACCCCGATGTTGGTGGCAATTCCTCCGGATTTATCAATATCACCTTTCCAGGAGGTAAAGTACCAGTGACCGCGAGAAGTGAGGTAAGTGAGATCAACATTATATACTTTGTCTTTTGGGCCATTTAAAATTTTTTCTCTCAAAGCAATAATGGACGGATGCAGCCTTAACTGCAGGATCGAATAAATATGTTTGCCGGTTTCATTTTCAATTTCTTCAAGAGCATCAATGTTCCATGGATTTAAGACAATTGGTTTTTCACAAATAACATCTGCATTACTTCTAAGTCCAAACCTGATATGGCTATCATGTAAATAATTTGGAGAGCAGACAGCAACATAATCAATGGATCTGCCCTTACGTCGCAGTTTGTCAATGTGTCGATCGAATCGTTCAAATTCCACAAAAAAATCTGCTTCAGGAAAATAACTATCCAAAATCCCTACACTGTCAAAAGGGTCATAGGCAGCCACCAAATTATTTCCGGTATTCTTGATTGCTTTCAAATGTCGTGGAGCTATGTAACCGGCAGCCCCAATTAATGCAAAGTCTTTCATTGAGTGTTAAGAAAAAATTACTTACTTATTTATATAAACAAAAGGCCAGAATTTCACAAGATCCATTGCCAGTCTCAAATATGAGGATCAGCTTCAGATATAAATTATTGGAGAATCAACTGCTCCTCTTTATACAATCTTGGAATTTTATTTACAACTGAAATAGCTTCCTTGAAATCTATACCAACAGCATCCAAATACCACCTTATGTTTTGATACCTGGGCCTGTTTTCATCCTCCACAAGCAGCAATGCCTGTTCCCTTGTCATTTGGCCTTCCCTGATCTGATTGCTTCTGAAAGTATCATGTTCAGTAAAACCTGCAACGACATAATAAATATAATTATAAAAGGCAGCAGTTCCATCTCCTATTCTCCATGTGGTGTTAGTATCAGGAGATTTTTCCCAATCGTATAATTCAAGTGTCTTATCAATCAATTCTTCATCCCATTGCCAAAAGTCAAAAACATGATAATAATCACTTTTCCTGGTAAAACTTCTGTAGTATTCTCCTGACAGGGTATCCCAGAGGGATGAATTAAAATATCCGAGGCTCTGAAGCATCGCTCTAAGCCTCAGGTATTGGTATCGAAGTTGTTTCATAGCGCCATGGCTATACACACGTTTTTCTTCAAAGTCTGGCGGAACTCCTAAAAACCCTGATTTAAAGTGGGTAACCTCCAATGGGTTGATGCCCCACAAATTCAGATTAATTCCTGTTTGCTTCTTGATAGTCTCTACATATCGAAAGAAGTGCTTATCTCCGGCAGTAAGAATACTAATCATTCCGAGATGTGGAGACTTCAGCCATGCCTTCAGGTTCTTTTGGATATTTCTTCTTTTCCTGGTAATGTCAGCTGCCACAATAATATTTTCTACACCTAATGCTGCACACATCCTGCTAATGTTTCTTCTTCCCAGGTCTGTTACCATTCCCCAGTCATAGGTATAGGTGACTGGTTTCATCTTGAGTTCATTTACGATAAGATGCAAACTATAGCAACTATCGCGGCCGCCTGAGAAAGGAACTATACAATCATTACCATGCATCCGTCGATAGGGCGCTACCAGTTCAAACAACTCTTTTTCAGGTCTTGGTACATTCCTTAGTTTATAATTTCTGCAATAATTGCAAACACCATCCGAATCAAAATTGATAAAAGGCATCGTTTCAGGCAAAATACACTTTGTACATCTTCTAACCTGTGGTTTGGGAAACAACAATAATTTTTCTTCACTCGATAAAAGAGGTAAACTGGGAATCAGATTGGTCTTTCTATCCGCCTTGTCTGTTACCTCCATTTCCAAATCAGATTGTAAAATATCAAGAATGATTGCTTCTTTTACTTGTTCTACTTTCTCGCAATGAATTTGCACCAGAGGGAAGCTCTCGGACGCAAAATAGACTGATCCATCCTTTTCTCCTTTATAAAGACTTCCATTATTGGAAAATAAAATGAGTTTTCCCATTCTTGGAATTGCCATGGCACAGGCCACTACCCCCCGGCACAATTCCAGAATCTTTCCTGGTACTTTTTCCAGACTCTCACCCTTCTCAATAAAATGACTGGCGATAGCAGGAATGATTTCAGTGTCGATCTCCAACTCTCGCTTCTTGTCAAGATTTTTCCAGAGCTCTTCATGGTTCACTACGATTCCGTTGTGAATAACACATATTCCATCCCTGACCACCGGTTGATTGTCTGATAATCCATTTGTGATTAACCTGCTATGGCCCATCGCAAAGTTGCTTTGGTATGGCCTTACCTCCTTCAATAATTTCTTGATAGGATAGTCGGCCCGAAAAACAGAATACTTATGATTCTGAATATAAACAATCCCGCTTGAGTCCTTTCCCCTTTGCTGGGAATGTGTTACCAGGTATTGAAAGTCAATCTTATTGATATTATCTCTGGAAACAATTCCGAAAATTCCACACATTGTTCAATATTATTTTTGATGATTAGTTATCGTAGAGAATATTAACTTGCTAATTATGTACCAATTTATCAAGGATGGAAAGATAGTTATCTGCCAGCGTGTTCCATTGCCGGTTTTGAATCAGCCAATCCTTCCCTCTTTGCCCCATTTCTTCAAGTTCTACTTCTGATTTTTCTGTCATTATTCCTATTCCTTTTATCAGGGCCTCTTCATCTTCAGCAGGAACAAACAAGCCGCAATTGGCTTCATTTACCATGGATTGATACCCGCTATAGGAAGCCAGGATTGGTTTTCCTGCCATCATATAGTCAATAAGTTTATTGGGCGACCAACCATATTTCCAAACTTT
>JBDHYH010000059.1:0-23516 GCA_039811325.1 Chitinophagaceae bacterium
TTAGTTTTTTTGATCAGAAATTTTATTCGAAAAAATCAAAGAGGTATTTCTCATCATACCCCACCTCGAATATCTATCGCCCCTGCGGGGCTCTGACGAAATTAACTATTATAAATCTACCAATCTAACGCCTCTATGAGGCTTTTTAAAAAGTAAATCTCATATTTTTTCAATGATAAAGTTTTTCCATTTTGATTGAATATCCGGATAACACATAAAAATATTAATTAGCCGGAACCAGAATACATCCTACAAAAAAATTTTACTTTCATGACAGGATTACCCTGAGCCTTTCTTTTTCCGCTACATAATAACATCAGAAGCAGCGCCCAAAAAAAGGTCAAATATTTTTTGCTATGCGCGGTACCTTCATTAGAAGTATTTTATTGATCGATTTATTGCTCCTGCTTTACAATGTCTCAGTGGCACAATTCAACAGCCGCCCCCTGCACATCACCGAAGAAAATGGATTAAGTGATAACAATATCAAATGCATCTACAAAGACCATAATAACTTTTTCTGGGTAGGTACTTTATCCGGGCTCAACCTGATCAATGGGTCGGCAATCACCGTTTTCAAAAATATTCCGGGCGACAATACATCGATAGACAATAACCACATCCTCAGCATTACAGAAGACAGGAAAGGCATACTGTGGATTGGGACCCCACACGGCCTGAATGCATTTGACCAGGCAACAAGGAAGTTTTCCAGAATCCCGCTTGTAAATAATAGTAACGCTGAAACAGAATCCGCTATCTCCATTGCTGTCAGCAAGTCTGATCAGGTGTACGTAGGTACCAGCCAGGGATTGTTCGTGTACGATCCGGTAACCCGAAAAACCAGGTCAATAGAAATACCCGGCAACAATAATGAAAAATTAAAAAACAACCGGATTACTCACCTGGATTTTGATCGGAACGGGTTGTTGTATTTATGTACCTACTCGGGGCTATGGAGCTATGACGAATCAACCCATCATTTCTCACATGTAATCAACGATCCTTCATTATTCATCAATTTTATTTTTGATCACCTCGGAAATCTCTGGGTCGGTACGTGGGATAGTCGGCTCATTAAATGGGACCCGATTGCAAAGCGTGAGCAAATTTTTAAACTTAACAATAGTGACAATATTCTTACCATTGCAGAGGTGCGACGTCCTTCAGGCTACACCATCATGACCAACGGTTTCTTTCTGAATCCGGATGCAGGTAAAAAGGGGTTCATTCTCATCCCACGATCAACATTTGGAAATGTCAATAAGGTGCTGTTCAATCCCGGAGATAACCGGTTGTGGGTTGGCTCCGACCGTGGATTGTATTTAATAAATGAATCAGGTACCCAATTTACTTACCGCAATTTCAAGCATTCCATCACTCCACAAAATGTAAGTATATACGAATGGAATCATCAATACCTCGTAGGAGGCGCCGGCAATGATTTTCTAAAACTCTTTGATAAAAATCTTGAGGAGACGGCAGACTACAGTACACTCATTCCTGACAAGAGTACCGCATGCCTTATGATCAGGGAAGATGGAAGCAATAGGATAAAATGCGGTACGACCAATGGCGTTATGGATATCGACCTCTCCAATCGTAAAGCGGCTTTTCACTTCTTGCATGACACTTCAACCAATCAGGAGCATTTAGCATTTATCAACTGTCTCTTCAGAGATTCACAAAATACCTGGTGGCTATTTCCCTGGAGGAATGGAATATGGACCCGTGAAGCCAATACCACCACACCTAAAAAGGTGTTCAATAATTTTATTACCTCCCTTGGTCAGCCCAAACCGCTGGTAATATCTGATGCCTGTGAAGACCGCAACGGTAATCTCTGGATGAGCGATTATGATGAGGGTATTATTCATTATAACAGTAATACACACACGTTTTCTAAACCATTTGCTGATAGTCTGGGCCAATATTATGCATGCAGCCAGATACTTTATCACAACGGATATTGCTACTCCTTTCTCTCCACCACATTGCTGATATGGAATACAGACAGTATGAAACTACACAAGGTACCGCTGCTGCCGCTCCGCGATAAAGCCATTAGTTCTATTGCACTGGACAGTGCAGGACACGTATGGATGGCTACCCGCAACGGATTGATTGCCTACAGCACGAAAGATAAATCACTGTTGCATTTTACAATTGCTGACGGATTGACCAGCAACCAATTGATCGGAACCTTGTATTGCGCACAGGATGGAACGATGCTCTTCGGCGAGCCATCTTATCTCTTTTCATTCCGGCCAGAAGACTTGCTGAATCAAATCAGGGGAGCGCCGGAGATGAAACTATCTGAAGTAATCGTGGATGATAACTCGTACCATTTCGATAGTTCCGGTAACAATTCATTCCGTCACACTCAAAACAATTTTATTTTCAGGTGGACAGTTACTGATTATACAGATCCGTTGAATAATCATTACTATTATCAATTGGAAGGAATCGACAAAGGATGGAGGAATGCCGGCACAAAAGGTGAGGCTGAATTTGCCAATCTCTCTCCGGGAAATTATACACTACTTCTTAAAGGCGAAAACTCCAATGGTGTTGTAGCCAATAAGATTTTAAAAATGCAATTCGTGATATTGCCCCCATTCTGGAATACCTGGTGGTTTATCACGCTGCTTTTTATTCTTGTTGCATTTTTCTTTTATGCCATGTACCGTTACCGCATGAATCAATTGTTACGGGTAGAAAAGTTGAGAGACCGTATCTCCCTCAACCTGCACGATGACATTGGCTCCACACTCAGCTCCATATCTATCCTGAGTGAAATGGCATTGCACAGAAACACAGATAACGAATCAGAAAAAATGCTGGACGAGATCAAAGAAAATTCATTGGTGATGATGGACAGGATGGATGATATCGTGTGGAGCATCAATCCGAAAAATGATTCATTGGAAAATCTCTTTGCACGAATCAGGGTCTTCGCTGGAAGGTTGTTTGAGGCTAAAGAGATAGAATACAATATCAATATTGACGAAAATATCAGGCATGTGCAATTGAATATGGAATACCGGCAGCACATCTATCTCATCATGAAAGAAGCTATCAATAATATTATAAAACATGCTGACTGCACCGAAGCAAAGATCAATGCATCTTACAAGGCCCCCTGGCTGGAGATAGTAATATCAGATAACGGAAAAGGAATTCAAATCAATCAAACAACAGGCGGCAACGGATTGTACAGTATGAAAAAGCGGGCATCAGAAATCAAAGGCGAAATAAAGATACAGCCGGGTGTCAGAAACGGGACGACTGTATCGCTTCGGGTAAAAATCAAATAAACATACGATAGCAGGATAAAAAATGAACCTTCAATTTTGTACAGCCTTAATGTAAATCAGACAATGATAAAAGTGGCCATAGTAGAAGATAACGATACGCTGCGGCATTCGCTATCGAATATGCTGAATCATTCGGAAGGGATTCAGTGTGTCGCTGCTTTGGCCAACTTGTCCAACGTTGTGAGTGAATTCAGAAAAAAATTACCTGATATTGTATTGATGGATATCGGTCTTCCGAATATTTCCGGCATTGAAGGCGTGAAGATTGTGAAGGAGAATTTTGATGACACTCAAATACTGATGTTCACTGTTTTTGACGATGATGAAAAAATTTTTGAAGCCATCAAGGCCGGCGCTTCAGGATACCTGCTGAAGAAATCATCCCCATTTGAGATCATCGAAGCCGTTTTCTCATTACACGAAGGAGGGGCGCCGATGAGCGCCAGCATTGCGCGCAAGGTGATCCGGTCTTTCCAGGCAGCGCCTTCCAGTCAGAAAGAAGATTTTCAACTCACCACGCGCGAGAGTGAAATATTGCGCTCGCTTGTGGATGGCCTTAGTTATAAGAAGATTGCTGAAAAATATTTTATCAGTATCAGTACCGTGCGTACGCATATCGGCCACATCTATGAGAAGCTGCATGTCAATACTAAAGCACAGGCTGTAGCAAAGGCATTGAAGAGGCCATAATCCCTCCGCATTTTGCAAACCAAGACTTCCAATCCAAAATCATCCATTTATCCGATTGCCTTGCGTTGAAATAATGAATTGCTTTGTTCACAATAATCTGCCATAACAAAGTATTTTATTTTACTTACCGGCTTCGCTATAGGTGTTTGTCCCCGCCCGTTTGCAAATAATTTTATGGACGGAGTTAGAAAGAGAAAAACCGATTGGCACGAATCCATCGTGAGTTGACTTTTCCGGAGCCGAATTTTTATGCTTTCTTACTCAGCTATCGATACGAGTATTTCAAATTCAATGTGGCCCAGTTTCACTACTGCCAATCTCGGTTGTCTTATCAAACCAAAATTTTGCAATTCGTCTATCGTTTTGATCTTTTGCAATGAAACGGGATTATTAAAACTTTCTGAAGGCTCAAAGGTCACCGATACCCGCTTCTGATCACCAGTTGTTTTATCCTGGTGCGCTTCTTCTGTCACTTTCATCCTGCCCTTAATGCAATTCCCTTCCTGGCTGTGGTAAAAAAGTACTTCGTCCCCAATTTTCATTTCTTTCAGATTGTTCCTTGCCTGTGCATTGCGAACGGAATAGATTTCAAATCTTCCGTTGCGCAATACATCCTGCCAACTGTAATGAAAGGGTGCAAATTTGACCAGCCAGTAGTTCATGGCTTTAGTTTTTTAATTTCTTTGTCAAAATCACTTTCGTAGTTACGATCCTGTATTACTCTGAATTTTTCATATTCGGCCTCGGCTTTCAGTCTGGCTTCCAGCATGGTTACTTTCCCTTTATCTATTAAGATTGGATAATTGGAAAGCTCTAAGAAGCGATTCAGGAAGGTTGTCCATTGCTTCATATTGAAGGCAATTCCTCTTTGCGCATTATTCTCTGCCAGGTCCAGGTAGGCCGATACAATGCGGTTCAATTCCAGTATGTGCTGATGAGATAAATAATTTTTTGCTACGGATACATCGCTCTTAATAATTTTTCCATCAGGCGCTGCCTTCCATGTTTTCAGGCCCATGTATAATTTCGTAGCGTCTGCTTCCGTATAAATTATTTCTGCGTCCGTTTTGCCTGTGATTGCCCAATGTAATTTGTTCTGAACAGAAGCAAAGAAATTCCTCGTTTGCTGGCTGTCTTTTTCGTAATCGGTACTTAATGCATACAGGTCTGTAATCTTCTGATAGAAGCGGCGTTCACTGGCGCGTATGTCACGAATACGTTCCAGCAATTCATCAAAATAATCCTGCCCAAAGTTTTTCCCCTGTTTCAATCGTTCGTCATCTATGATAAATCCTTTAATGATAAATCCGTTGAGCGTTTGAGTGGCCCACTTGCGGAAATCGGTTGCCTGTGCAGAGTTTACCCGGTAGCCTACTGCCAGGATTGCCTCTAATCGGTAAAATTTAGTACTGTAGGTTTTTCCATCTGCCGCAGTTGTTTCCAAAATGGAAATAACTGAATCTTCTTGTAATTCTTCTGTCTCAAAAATATTTTTCAGGTGTTTACTTACTGCCGGTACATTTACGCCAAACAATTCCGCCATGGCTTTTTGGGTAAGCCAGAAAGTACCGTTTTGAAAGTAAACGGATACCTGTACTTTTTTATCGGCTGTATTGAATAATAATAAATCTTTTGGTTGCATAATGATGTTTAAGTAACATGGGATTCGAATCTAAATATTCTTTGGTAGTATAAGAAAAGAAACTTTTTATTTTATAGCGGTTCTGCAACGAAACATTTATCATCAATGGTGAAACCAAAAACCGGTTGATTGCAGAAGATGCAAAATCTGCCGATATTAAAGCACCGTTATTCTTTGAAATACACCTTAATAATTTTACCATCTTTGACTTCATAGATTGCAATGGCTTTCATGCTTTCTGTTTGTCCGAGTCCTGAAATGCTTTCAAGGTCAATGACAGTATTTCCATTGGCAATTCTGCCTTTTATTTCGCAATGGAGATTTGGAAATTGTTTGAATATTGCTCCATACTGTTGTCGCATGATTTCTTTTCCCCTGCCCAGAAGTTTATCGGGAAAATTGTATAATTCAACATCATCTGCGTATGGTTCTAAAAAGGCTTCAATATTGCCTGCATTATAGGCATTCAATTGCTGTTGTACCAAGGTTTCGGGTGTTGTTGCTATCAGGGTATCCGGGTTAATCACATGACCTTTGTTGATGACCAGGTTTATTTTCCTGATGTGCTGAATACTGTCAACGGGGTTTGCATCCAGCAAAATTAAATCAGCCGTTTTGCCGGTGGCAATACTTCCTGTGCTATTTTGGTGGTTGAGTATTTTTGCCGGGTTGATGGTGGCGGACTGGATGATTTCCCAATTGGTGAGACCCGCTTCTTTCATTGCAAGCAATTCGTTGTAAAAAGAAGTAGCGTGCTGTGTGCCGATATTTCCTGCGTCTGTGCCGGCGGCAATGATTACGCCTCCGCCAGCCAATTTTTTAAGATTCATCTTTCTTATTGAATCGGCATTTCCCCATTTGCTGACAAACGCTTCTGAACGGAGGAATCTTTTATACTGATTGATGGTAGCCGTATCGGATAAATGTTTTAAGTCTTCTATACTTCCCACCTGCACCGGATTTGATTTGGCCAAATCGTAGAAAGAATAATCTTGTGTTTGAGAAAGTGTTTTAAAATAATTATCCTCAACAATGAGCGTAGGACAAAGAATTACATTTTTTGATTTCAGCAATCGTACAAAACCGTCCGATACTACTTCGTCATCTATGCCGTGTACTAAGTAATCGCAGCCATTCTCCACAGCCAACCTGGCGGGAAACTGTTGGGTAGCATGTACAGCAACCCGCAGGTTATTATTATGTGCTTCTTCAATAACGGCTTTTAATACGGGCAGAAACCTGTTTGCACTTATTTCAATGCTGTCCTTATTTGTATCATCTACGATGTACCATATCTTCACCAAATCAGGACGATGGGGCAATTGATCTCTTACGCCCTTCACGCCTTCCTCCGCCGTTGCTATCAATGTAAATGGTTTGTCTTCGGGTAATAAATTTTTAAAAACTTCCGGCTCGTAGGATGTGAGAAGAGGGCCCGACATAAAAACTGTTGGTGTCAGCAGATGATTCCTGAATTGATTTCTCTTTTGCAGCAAACCGACCGGAGCACCCACGTCTATTACAGATGTTATCCCGTTCTGAACATAACGACGTAAGAGATCCTCCATATTGCTATGCACCCAGGCGATTTCGTTTTCATACGATTGAAATTTGCGCAGGTCTATCACGTCGGGCCGGGTATATAAACCGCCACTCTGAAAAAAATGAACATGCGCGTCTGTTAACCCCGGTAAAAGAAATTTGCCTTCACCATTGATAACTTCGGCATCAGCAGGAATTTTTGTTTGGGGTGCTGACTGGATACCGGAAATAAGGCCGTTGCTGATGATGACTGTTTGTTTGGGAATTACTTTTTTATTAACGACATCAAGTACCGATACATTTTGAATGTAGGTTTGGCTGTAGCTTTTTGAAATAATGAAACATAAAGCCAATAATAAAAACCGATTTCTTCTCATATCATTTTTTAATTTTCATATCATTTTCAGGAAATAGATTAAAAGCAAAACGAAAATGACCAGGTCAGTCCACAATGCAAATCTTTCATTGATACCAGAAACATTCTTAAGTCCGTGCTGAACGCCTGCAATACCATAATAAAGTCCGCTTGCAAACGCACTTACGATTCTCCAGTCCGGCCTGAACAGCGAAACGATAGCTACAAGTCCGAAACAAATATTGGCAAAACCTAATTCACGAAGGATTGGAAAACTGTCGGGATTGTCAAGGTGGAAAATTTGTTTTGCTGTAAATTCCGGATTCTTCACCTGTTTGATACCTGCTAAGAACAAGCGAAGCCCCACCGCAGAAAAAATAAACCATTTACCAAATAATTCAAACGTCAGAACGGCTCCTGTTTTGAAATGTTCTGCGAAGAAACCAATGGCCGGTAAAACAAAAGTGAGAACAGTTACACTCGTAATGTAAAACTTGTTTGGTTTGTCGGTTATACTGTTTGTTGTGGTCATATTTTGCAGGTTCGTTGCATTTGCAGTGGTGCCAGGCGATTTCCGCCATCGGCAGCCGGTCTGAAAACTATCTATTCAAGTTATTGTTGGCCGATAAAAATAGCGCCAACCCTTTAATCCTCTTTGCTGGCAAGGGTCTTAGGAGGCTGTCTCAAAAGAAATTTTTTGCCACGACCCGTTCCGACCCTTCGGAAAAGTCACGAAGACACGAAGAAAAAAACAGAAGAACAGGACTTTGTGGCTTTGAGGCTTAGGGGCATATCTTCCAATCCGGCACTTTTGAGCCAGGCTCCTGGGGTGAGGCCATCCAGTCTGGCATAGGCTTTCAACTGTAAAAATAAGTTTTTATTGGTCATCGCAGAATAACTCTATCTTTCCAAATCCTGCTGCCGGAAACAATTACATTGTCAGAAATTATACCCCTGTAAAGAACAACACTTCCCTGGTTCTTTTACAAAACAATACCAAAACGCATCAAATAAAAACCCTAAAAAATCAGCTATTTATCCGATTGTCTCCTAACCCTTTTATGATTTGATTTGTTCTCTAAAAATCAACTCATGAAAAGGGTATCTTTCTTTCTGGTCATCTTATTACTTATCGGCCCCGGAGTCCACGCCCAAATATTTAAGAAGCTAAAAAAAACGGTGGAGGAGCATGTGGAAAACAGGGCGGAAGAACGTACCGGTGATGCGACTGATAAAGGACTGGATAAATCGGAAGACGCGATAAATGGTAAGAAGGATAAAAAGTCTGACAACAATAATAAGAGTTCAAGTCCGGGAAATGATACATCGAATCCATCTTCAACCGCTGCACCTTCAATAAAGAGTTATCAGAATTATGATTTTGTTCCAGGCGATACTATTCTTTTTGCTGATGACTTTACAGGCGATCAGGATGGTGAATTTCCCTCACACTGGACACTATCAAAGGGGCAGGCAGTAATCAACAAAGTGAGTGGTGAGCCTGCATTTTTTCTTACTGATGGTAATTATTGCCAGGTGAACCCAAGAATGAAAACCACTTCCTACCTGACGGATCCATTCACCATAGAGTTTGATTATTATGCCAATGCAGGTGATGGACCCAGTATATCTTTCAACTATAAAGATAAAGATGGTAATGATGAGGTAGGTTATATCGGGTTCAATACAAGCGGGCAGGTTTCCACCTTTGAACTTCCTGCAGACTTTAGCGCCAATTACCCGGATGAGGACGACGACACCTATCGCAACAAATGGCATCATGCAGCGATGATCTATAAAAACAACCAGGTAAAATGCTACATAGACCAATACCGGATTTTGGTAATTCCCAATCTGAATGCCATTCCAACAGCATTTGGATTTGCAGGCATCGGCGACCCAGATAAGCCTATCATTTTTTCCAATGTACGTGCAGCAAAGGGTGGCAGTATGAATATGATTGGCAAAAAATTCTCCGAGTCAAAAATCGTAACACATGGTATTACCTTCGATATAGACAAAGCCGATATCAAACCGCAGAGCATGGGCACATTGAATATGGTTGTAAAAATCATGAAGGACAATCCTGGTCTGAAATTCGAAATAGACGGACATACTGATAATACCGGCGAAGCAGCACATAATCTTACTCTCTCACAGCAACGCGCAGACGCAGTAAAAACGCAATTGGTAAAAATGGGGATTGATGGCTCAAGGCTTACCACCAAAGGTTTTGGAGACACCAAACCTATCAGTGACAATAACTCTCCTGAAGGCCGTGCCAATAACAGGAGAGTGGAATTTTTACGAAAGTGAGTATAGCAACAATTCAAAATGCATCAAAAAATTCTGGCTTTTCATAAAACAGCTTGTGGTGGCGGGAGATTGCAGCATAGCAAATCGAACGACTGCCACTCGCTGTTATTTAGATTCTAATCAAACGACACTAAGTCCTTTTTACACATTTTTAAATTAAATCATGATGAATTACAAAAATCTATTTGCAATTGCTATCGCAATGTGCACTTTTTCTATGAGCCAGGCTCAGTCTAATACATCCGGCTCCAAACAAATTCAGGCAGGTATCAATCTCGAGGCAGCTTTCCCGACCGGTGATTTCGGAAAAGTTTATTCTATGGGTTTTGGCGGAAGTGTGATGGGGCGCTATGCCTTAAATGAAAAAGTCAATCTTACAGCATCTTTAGGTTATTTGAATTTTTCAGGAAAGACCATTACTGAAACGTATGAAGGAGAGGACGATGTAGAGTACACTGAAAAAATTAAGATGCCGGCTACTCATGGCATTCCACTTCGGTTTGGCGCCAACTATCTAATCAGCGGTCCGATTTTTATCCAGGGAGAAATTGGCGCTTCATTTATGAAAGGAGGCACTGCATTTTTATATGCACCGGGCGTGGGAGCCAGATTTGACAACCTTGAAGTAGAAGCAAAATATGAAGGCTGGTCGAAGAACGGAACACTTTCTTTTCTTGGAGCGAGAGTGGGGTATTTTTTCTGAATGTAGTAAACCTATAAGGTTTTGAAAACCTTATAGGTTTTAAGTATTTAAAAATGAAAAAGCTACTTATTTGTTGCTTTACCGTTTTAAACTCGGGTATACTCCACGCGCAGGATTGCGCAGTTTATCCTGCTGACTGTCCGGAAACTGAATGGATAGCGCAATCCCAAAGCAGGCAAAACCGGCTGGACAATGGCATCCTGCCACAAGAAATAGACATGCAGGATAAAATGCGTGCACTCATTACCGTTATGATGAAAAAGGCATCACAGGCACTTCACTGGGATATGATTGAATTAAAAGAATATACAAATGATGGAGGCTTACAGTCGGGGGGTACTCCTTATCCATTGCGTTCACCGAGAGGCATAGACATTACTTTTCAATTCATCGTTAATCAGGATTCTTTGCTTGCATGGAAAAACTATCAAGCCGGGTATGATAAGGCGCATTCTAATGATATATCGCAAGATTATAACAATATCACTGCTACCACAGAAAGCCCTTTATACAAGCGATATAAAGATTCTGCTGATCATTACATGAAGTTGTACATCACTTATGCAGAGCAGCACAAAGATGAAGGCACAGCCTTATATACCAAAGACAAACACCCGGCGTATTACCAAAAAAAGCAAACCGAATTTCTTGATAAAATGACTGCCTTAACTGACCAAACACATGAAAATGCCGGAATAGAATCTAAGGAAATTGAACATGATAGAATTGCCAGGAGATTTAGAAGCAGCACGGTAGTACAGGTAGAATTTCATGTAAATGCATTTGCCGGAAGCGTCATCGACGAAGCACTCGGACCAATAGAAGCTACGTCAAAACCATTGCAAATAAACAATGTGAAACTTGCCCGGCTATACACCATTGGCAATGATGAAACAACACTATCCTTATACAAATGGACTCATGCCATCCTCTTGTTGTTAGGTAATTTCCATACTACGCCGGATGAAGACTATAAATATAATTATGAAGCCGGATTTAAGGTTGATGAACATACACCAAAAAAAATAAAGAGCGATAAGGTGCAGAATACTTCTATTGGTATAGTAGGCAATAAAAGATTTATAGAAAAGATGTTGGAGTTTATTGATGTTGAAAAACTGAATGGAACTATGGTGAAATTTTAAACATTGGATGATGAAGAAAAAGGCATTAATCATTTCATGCATCTTGCTATGCTTCATCTCGAATCATTCAAATGTACAAAGCACTACTGACTATTTCCCAATGCCATCAACAAAGACCAATATCATTTCGTCAACAAATCAAGAGCAAATATTTACACTTTATTTCCCGGATCTGGTGGCAATCCGCATATTGCAGGCATTAAGAATATACTATTTCAATAGAAAGTTACTGGACATGCAGTTAATGAACTTAGGCTGGAAACGTTACTGTTTTCCGGCTTTTCTATTTTATAAAAAATAGTTCTTACTAAAAGTTTTTTATTTCCTCCTGACATACCCTTGTCACTCACCTGTCTCAATTTTGTTTCTCACAATTAAAATGAAACATTATGGAACAAACTATTGAACAGGTTGGAAACGTGATCACCCCTGCTGAATTGCTGAAACACTGGCAGGGGCACCGCACCCTTACCCGCAGAACTATTGAGGCTTTTCCCGAAAAGGAATTCTTTGAATTCTCCATTGGTGGTATGCGCTCGTTCGCTGCCATGACTATGGAATTGCTGGGAATAGCAGCGCCGTCTGTACGTGAAATCGTTTCGGGAAGCACCAACGACCTGAATGAGCATTTCGAACATGGGAATAAGAAAGAAAATATCCTGAAGCAATGGGATAAAGACACAGAGGTGCTCAATGAACTTTTTCCTCAAATCCCCGAAGAAAAATTTCATGAGGTGATCAAGCTCTTTGGTAAATATGAAGGGACTGTGTGGTCAAGTCTTTTTTATGTGATCGATAATGAAATTCATCATCGTGCCCAGGGGTATGTGTATCTGCGTGCACTCGGTATAGAACCGCCACCTTTTTGGGACCGTCCTTAAAACAAATCGCTATGAATCCTGTACTCGTATTTAAAACATCCGTAACATCCAAAGCGGAAGCGGCACAACTAAGTCCGCTATTAAACACATTGCTGCAAAAGGAAAGCCGGTGGAATTTTGACCTGGAAGACTGGCAGAATATTCTGCGGGTGGAGAGTAAAACTTGTGCCGCAAATGATATTATCAATATGCTGAATAAAGCAGGATATCAATGTGAAGAGTTACCAGATTAAATTAGAATCAAGGTTGCCAACCATCAATGAGGCATAAAAATTCAACCTCACCAATTGTAAGGTTGGCAACCATATTACAGAGCCAATCGCTCCTTCGTCTTCGAAAGCAGGTCCTGTATTTTTGCTCGAAAGGCTTCCGGCTCTATTACCCGTGCATGATCACCAAACATAAGATACCACCTTGCAAGGCTATCCAGGGAACCATTGCTTTGAAACTCCAGCAGAACCTCATTCTCTTTTTCTTCCTGCCGAACCAGCCCATAATATTCCAGGTTGCTTCCGATGTATCGCACCACCTCTTTGCTAACAGTTATCACTACTTTGGTTTTCGATTTTGACTGCTCCTTTTCCGTATATGCCTTTACGTTAGTATGATTACGTGTAAACGCGACATCAGTACTCTTAATTGACAATATCCTGTCTGTACGAAACTGGCGGTAGTCATTTCTCAAATGACAATATGCGTACAAATGCCAGTGTGTATTTTCATGAAACACGCCTACTGGTTCGATATACCTCATTGAAGGAGCATCAGCCTCAAAGGATTTGTAATTCATAAAAACCTGCTTCTGAGCTGCTATGCTGTTGAATAGTATCTCGAGTGCATTGGGGATATCATTGTTGAACAATTCCCCGCGTTGTGTCACCCACACTTTATCTTCCAATGCCTCCAGCAAATCCTTTTCCTCTCCCCTCAATACTGACTTTACTTTGTTCATCGCAGATTCAAAATTCGCTCGCAGGTTCTTGTCAGTAAACTTGTGCATCAATTTTTCGGCAGCAACAAAACTTCCTGCCTCCTCACTGGTAAACATTACCGGAGGCAATCGGTACCCTTCCATGATAGAATATCCTACACCCGCTTCGCCAATGATGGGCACGCCTGCAGCCTCGAGCGAACGAATATCGCGGTAAATAGTACGGAGGCTCACTTCAAAGCGCTCTGAAAGTTGCTGCGCAGTGATCCGTTTTCGGGATTGCAGCAATATTAATATGGCGAGCGTCCGGTCAAACCGGTTGAGTTCATCCTGAATCATGAGGCAAAGCAAATGAAAAACCTGTAAATGGTCATGGTAGCAATTTGAGTGAAGAAAAAATTAAGTCAATGCTCCGCCAATAGTAGAACGATGATGAGAAATTGTTGTCATCCTGATCCGCCGCGGAGGAGAGGGAAATGCTAAATAGAAGCCGTCTTTACTTAATCAGTAATATTCAATTTGCTTTCTCTAAACCATCAACATTTTATTCCTTGATTGGGCGGCTCCCTCCTTCATAGAGATGATAACCCCTGATTTATTCACTACCCTGCTTCACATCTTGTGAACCAAATTAAGCCCTGATTGATTTATTTTTGAAAAATACAGTTCACACCTGCCATTCGAAACCCAACCATGAAATTCAAATTATTACTTATTGCCTCATTTATGCTTTCAGGCATAATTACCAACGCGCAAACAGCCGATGTCAGTATCACCTTCGACACGGCAGCTTCCCATTTTACAGAAAGCATTCCTGTTGGCAATGGCCACCTAGGCGCCATGATGTTTGGAAACGTGAACAAAGAGCGTATTGCTCTTAATGAAATTTCGCTCTGGTCCGGTGGCCCGCAGGATGCAGATAACGACAGTGCTTATAAATATTTGAAACCAATCCGGGACTTATTATTAACTGGAAAGAATCGGGAAGCACAGCAATTGTTGCAAAAACATTTTGTGGCCAAAGGTGTAGGGTCTGGTTATGGGCAGGGCGCTAATGTGAAGTATGGTTCTTACCAGGCTCTCGGCGATTTGTTCATAGAATGGAAAGACACAGTAAACCCCGTATCAGATTATCATCGGACACTCAATCTTGAAAACGCAAATGCTGTAACCACATTCAAAAGAAATGGTATCACGTATTCAGAAGAACTCTTTGCAGATTTTGTAAATGATATACTTTGGGTACGATTGAAAAGTAACACAAAAGGGAAAATCAATATACGCATTTCGCTTAGCCGAAAAGAAAACGCAATTGTTGCGCACAATGGATCACGACTGATCATGAATGGCCGGTTACCTTCCGGCAAAGATGAAGGAATGCAATTTGTTGTTATGCTATCACCACAAATTAAAGATGGCAAGGTGAGAGTGGATGGAAATGAACTCGTAATAGAAAATGCATCAGAATGTGTGCTGCAACTCTCATCTGTTACTAACTACAATTTTGAAAAAGGCGGATTGCTGAATACAGACGTTGTCAGGAATGCAAAAGAATATTTATCCAAAACCAAAGCCATTTCCTTTGACGATGCAAAACAGAAAAGTACCAAAGCCTATCAAAACTATTTTGAACGCTGCCGGTTACGCTTACACGAAAATACGGTTGCGAATTCATTGACCACCAATGAACGTCTAATCAGGTATGCAAAAGGAGAAAGTGATCCGCAATTGCCGGCTTTGTACTTCAACTTCGGACGCTATCTACTCATCTCTTCTTCACGTCCGGGATTGCTGCCAGCCAACCTGCAGGGCCTGTGGGCTGTGGGTTACCAGGCGCCGTGGAATGGCGACTATCACCTCAACATCAACCTGCAGATGAACTACTGGCTTGCTGACGTGACCAACCTGAGCAAACTCTTTGAACCTTTTGCACAGTTCACAAAAAACCTTGTTGCCAATGGCCGCAAAACTGCAAAGGCATATTACCATGCCGATGGCTGGGTGGCACACGTCATTTCGAATCCCTGGTTTTATACCTCACCTGGCGAAGGTGCAGACTGGGGCTCCACACTTACCGGTGGCGCCTGGTTGTGTTGCCAGATGTGGGATCATTATCGATTTACAAAAGACACATCCTTTCTCAGGAAATACTATCCTGTGCTGAAAGGAGCTGCAAAATTTTTACAATCCATTCTTATCCGGGAACCTAAACACGGTTGGTTGGTTACTGCGCCTTCCAATTCGCCAGAGAATACCTACATCACTCCCGATGGTTTTCATGGGCAAACAGCAATGGGACCTACAATGGATATGCAGATTTGCAGAGATCTGTTTCACGCATGTGTGAATGCTTCACAAATATTAAATACTGATGCACTTTGGCGCAATGAATTGAAAAAAATTATTCCTCAATTAGCACCCAATCAAATCGGCGCTGATGGGGACCTGAATGAATGGCTCGATGATTGGAAAGATGCAGAGCCACACCATCGTCATGTGTCACAACTTTACGGCTTACATCCGTATGATGAAATCACAACCTGGGGTACACCGGCCCTGGCTGCTGCCGTCCGCAAAACACTTGAGACGCGCGGCGATGGCGGCACAGGATGGAGTAAGGCTTGGAAAATCAGTTTCTGGGCACGGCTTGGTGATGGTGATCATACCAACCTTTTGTTGAAACAATTGCTGCAGCCAGTGTCAGGCACAGGAATGACCATGCAAGGAGGTGGCACTTATCCCAATTTATTTTGCGCACATCCACCATTCCAGATCGATGGAAATTTTGGTGGCACAGCAGGCATAGCAGAAATGTTGTTGCAAAGCCATGGCAAGGATGAAGTGATTCGTTTGCTGCCAGCATTACCCACATCGTCAGACTGGAGTTCAGGAAAGATAAAGAGTCTAAAGGCACGTGGCGATTTTGATGTGGACATAGAATGGGCAAATGGGAAGTTGGTATCAGCGAAGATTGTTTCTAAGAAGGGAGGAGTGTGCAGGGTGTTATTGCCAAAGGGATTTCAGGTGGTGGATGAGAGAGGGAAGGTAGTTGCCAGGCAGGGAGAGGAAAGAATTGAATCCTTCAAGACTACAAAATCAACAGCCTATTTTCTTAGTTTTAAATGAAATGTATTTAGTACCAGCAAAATTTCATTTCATAAAATGGAAAAATTCCAAAACAAATACCGGATATCTTCTCACAGAATGCCGAATTGGGATTATTCAGGTAAGGGAATGTATTTCATCACCCTTGTAACACAACACAGGGAATGCAACCTGGGAGAAATCATCAATGGTGAAATGTTTTTGTCAGATTTTGGAATGATCGTGAACAATGAATGGATCAAATCATTTGAAATGCGGCAGGAATTGTTTTGTGATGAATATACCATCATGCCGAATCATTTACATGCGATTGTGGTGTTGGATAAATCGAATATGGCGGTTGATCCGCACGTTGATCCGCACGTTGATCCGCACGTTGATCCGCACGTAGAGACACACGGCCGTGTGTCTCTACGTGCGGATCAACAAAACCAACCATCCACCCCCAACAAATTATTCCGCAAACCACAATCCATTTCATCATTTGTCGCCGGTTTTAAATCGGCGGTGAATTCCAGAATTGATGATTACATTGATGACCACGGCCTGAACATTCCAAAATACAATCGCAACAACCATTTTTTCCAACCGAATTATCACGATCATGTAATCAGGAATCAGGCAGAACATCAACGTATAAAAAATTATATCATCAACAATCCTGATAAATGGGGTGATGATAAATTTAATTTAAATAATAAACCCTGCGTTCCAATGCAAAAATCTACTATCGAAGAAATCAGGCAGCGATTTGACAATGATGTTGAACGGTTTTCAAATCTTGATACGGGGCAACTCTCAACTATTGATGCAAAAATCTCTTTGGAATTAATCACAGAGGCTGCAAAGAGAATGGTTCCCAATGCTAAAACGTTGTTGGACATTGGCTGTGGAGCCGGGAATTATACCCTGATGATGTTGTCAAAAATTCCGGATTTGAATTGCACACTTGTGGATCTGAGCAAGCAAATGTTAGATAAGGCTTATGAAAGAGTATCTGAACAAACAAGTGGTGAGGTTAAAGTTTTGCAAGGAGACATCAGAGAGGTTGCCCTGACTGAAAATCATTTCGACATAATTTTAGCCGGTGCGGTCTTGCATCATTTAAGAGACGATAATGATTGGAAAAACACTTTTCAAAAGATTTTTAAATTGCTGAGGCCGGGAGGTTGCTTTATGATCTCCGATCTGATTGCACAGGATACGGAAGCGCTCAACGATTATACCTGGGAACGATATGGAGCATATCTCGAAAGTATTGGTGGCGGCGAATACCGGCAAAAGGTTTTGGATTATGTGGCAAAAGAAGATTCTCCGAGGTCGATGAATTTTCAATTGGATCTTATGAAGAGTATTGGGTTCAGTAGAGTGGAAATTCTTCACAAGAATATGTGCTTCGGGGCTTTTGGAGGAATAAAATGAAATTGGATTATTCCTGATTCTTTTCATGTAAGTAGTTGATGGAACACTGCTCTTGTACGAAAAATAAATATATGGTTCATTTCATTCATCAAAAAGTAAATCAGGTTGAAAGAAAGAGTTTTTATTATTGGTGATATTCATGGATGTTGCAAGACATTCAGGAAATTGGTTCTCGAAAAAATCAACATCCGAAAGACAGATGAAATATACTGTCTCGGTGATTATATCGACAGAGGGCCTGATAGCAAAGGCGTCATTGATTTCATCCTTGAATTGAGAAATGAAGGTTACGCTATTCATACGCTCAGGGGAAATCATGAGCAAATGTTATTGCAATCGGATATGGGTAAGGCAACAAAAGAATTGTGGATGAAAAACGGAGGGGAAAATACACTTGAAAGTTTCGGGATTACATCCATTGCACAATTGGAAACTGAATACCTGCAATTTTTTGAACAGACAGCATATTTTATTCAGACGAATGATTTCATATTGGTACATGCAGGGCTAAATTTCAAAGCAGTAAATCCGCTACTGGATTTTGACACCATGCTTTGGACAAGAGACTTTACTGTTGATAAAAATTTCCTGAATGGAAGGGTTTTAATACATGGCCATACGCCTCTTTCAAGAGCGTTGCTGCTGGCACAACCATTTGAAAATTCGATTGACGTTGATGGTGGTTGTGTCTATAAGGGCATAGACGGATATGGCAGCTTGTTTGCGCTGAATTTTTATAAAAAAGAATTTCTCGAAACAAAGAATATCGATTGAATGAACATCCAAAAATTTCAAATACCTTCATAATAGCAATTACCCACACCGCTGAAATCACAGTGAAGAGCGCTATTGAACGTAAATTGAAAATCACTCAATTTTAGAAGAAAGTCCAATAATTGAATCACTAACAAGGCGGTGAAGATTTCGCCTGATTGATGTTGTAAAACCTGATGAGAAGGCCTTTAAGATATCTTTTCAATAAATTCAAACCCATCCCCCATGCCCAGAAAAAAATCTTCCGACTTTCAAATCTCCGGCGACAACAACAATGCACTCTTTACGCTCAAAGCACATCGCGGCGAAGGCATGTTGCTGCTGGCAATGAACTGGAAAAATGGAAAGCCTCCGGCAGACTTCGTTGGTTTTTCGATTGAATACAGAGAGCCGGGTGGTAATAGATTCTATGCATTGAAAAATCGAATTACATTTTTAGACAAGAATGGCAAAGTGGGAAGTAGTCAATCTTCATTGCAGGCACCTTTTCAAAAATTTCGCTGGGTACACTTTCCGAGAAACGCGGATATGAAAGGAAATTTTCGCTACAGGGTGAAACCGGCTTTTATGAATGACAAAGATGAATTGAGCTATGGAGAAATACAGGAGGTGGATATTGTGTTGCAGAGAGAAACTTACCCTCGAAAATTAAATGTAGGTTTCACTCGTGGCTTTGTTTCTTCCCAGGCATTCGTAGATAAGTATGAAAAGAATGGAGGTATTCAATCATTATTGCCTTCGGAAGCGAAGCAGGGACTCGATTTCAAACCTACTCATCCAAAAGCAAAGGAGGCTTTGCAATGGATGGGCTTTGAAGCTGTTGAAGAGATTCTTGGCCTGTTGGACAAAGCTATTGAAGATAAAACAGCACAGGTAAGAGTCGTAGCCTACGACCTCAATGAACCTGAAGTAGTAAACAGGCTCATCCAATTGGGCAATCGCGTAAAAATTATTATTGATGATAAAAACACCAAAGGTGACAGCGACCATGGAGATGCGGACTCTGCTGAATCAATCGCGGCAGAAAAACTGATGAAATCAACAAATGGAAATGTAAAGCGTCAGCATCTGGGCAATCTGCAACACAACAAAACCATTATCGTTGATGGGAAAAAACTCAATGCAGTAGTCTGTGGTTCTACTAATTTTTCATGGAGAGGATTTTATGTTCAGGCAAATAATGCTGTGGTCATACAAGGTGCACGGGCCATAAAACCATTCCTCGATGCCTTTGACAATTATTGGAAATCTGACAGTGTAAGTGATTTTGGAAATACAGCCTCTGCAATTTGGAATGATTTACGATTGAACACCATTGATGCAAAAGTTTCCTTCTCACCACATACATCTGCCAACGCATTGCTGGATTCTATTGCAGACGATATGCAAAACAATACGCAATCCAATTTGTTTTATTCGCTTGCATTTCTGTACCAGACAGAAGGCGCCATTAAAGGAGCGATAAAAAAACTGACAGGTAGTGACCAGATTTTTGTCTATGGAATTTCAGATAAAAAGGTTGGAGGAATAGAATTACAGAAACCAGATGGAAACGTACTTCCTGTTTATCCTTCACAACTTTCCGGGAATTTACCGGAGCCTTTCAAATTGGAACCAGCCGGTGGATCAGGTGTACGCATGCATCACAAGTTCGTGGTGATAGATTTCGACAAACCTACTGCAAGAGTTTACTTCGGTTCGCACAATTTTTCACCTACTGCTGATACTAAAAACGGTGAAAATCTTTTGCTGATCAGGGATAGAAAAATTGCTGTCGCCTACATGATAGAAGCGTTGAGATTGTTTGACCATTATCATTTCCGGGTGTCAACAAAAGAAAATAAGGAAAAAGGAAAACCATTCGCACTGAAAAAGCCTCCCCGCAAAACTGGCGAGAAGGCCTGGTGGGAAGAATATTATGATGATAAAAGAAAAGTCAGGGACAGGGAGATGTTTGCGTGAGGAGAATGGTATCTTGCAACTTGAGAGAGCTGGGCTCCTGCTATGATTCAGATGCCAGAATTTTGAAAGGGTGCAATTCTGGATACAATGTGTTTTCTGGAAACACGATCACAGGGTCAACACCTCATCCTTTCACTTTCACCACCCGCACCTTCCAATCATCAGGCCCTTGCTCCAAATACTCCCACTTAAAAGGCTCTTTACTCTCTGCTTCCATTTGATAATACAACGGTTTAGGATCATGGTCATTGATGAACTCAAATGCCTCGCCGGGTTTTATATCAGCAAATGCCTTGTAAAACATTTCATGGCGCTCAGCAGGCGGGAACGGGCGCAGATCGAATTCGTTCACCACAGAAAAGCCATCATCACCTAATCCACTTTTTACTTCTTTGGTAATGTGCACTACCACTTCACCTGCCTCCTTCTTTTTGTAAATCCATTTGTGTTGTCCTTCAAATTTCATCATGAAGATGGAATGAATTTCCGCAGGGTCTTCAGCAGCGATGATCTCCATCGTATCGCCTTGCTGCATCATACCATAACGATGAAAAACAATTTGTTTCCATTCTTTTGCGTCGGCCTTACGCAGATCAAGCAGTGTGGAAATATCTGTGAACTCCCTGCCCTGTGAAGCCTCTGTGCGGGTAACCTTCACCTTCCATTCCCTGCCACCACGATTGAGGTATTCCCATCCTACTACATCGCCATAAATAGAGCGGAATTCATAATATAATGGTATCGGGTCATGATCATTGATGAATACAAAACTTTCATCAACAGGCAATTCCTTGAACAGTTGAATCAATCTTTTGTGTCTTTCGATAGGCACGTGTACGCGCATGTCCAGTTCTTCGATAGCAGCGGTTTTATTTTCCATAGTGTTTTATTTTTTTAGGTTAAAGACAATGTTATCTTTAATAAGAGGTCCGCAAGTTACCACATAAAAGGCTAATTTATTTCTAATTCAAAAAGGTGATGCCAATAGATGAATTTACAACCGTTTGAAAATTGAAATAACCGGCTTCCTCTGGTGTCTCCCTTCGGCAAGCTCAGGGAACAGCACTTATAGTTCACTGAGCTTGCTATAATACGATTTAGAATTTCAAAATAGTTAAAAATGGTAATGACCAGATGCTGTGGCTGTTTCATTAAGGCTGGAAAAGCTGAAATGCTGCTGTCATCCCGAACCGCCGCGGCGGTTCGGGATGACAGGTCGTAGGTTACTTTAGAGAAAAGGAAATAGTGATTATAATGAAAGATTTTTGACCATTTTGAATTTCTAAATGGTATAATTGTTCACTGAGCCTACCGTCAACTGTTCATTGAGCTTGCCGTCAAATGTTCATTGAGCTTGTCAGACGAAGCGAATGCTTGTCTGACTCAGACCTTAGCGTCAGAGCCGAAATGAACTTCCCAAAATGTCCATTATCTCCATTCGGTACTAACGCTTCGATCAGTATTTAAAACGCTGACGCTTTGGTCTGAGCCAGACAAACCCTGGATTCGTCTGGCAGGCTCCCTTCGGCAAACTCCCTTCGGCAAGCTCAGGGGGTGAAGAATGCACGCTGGCTGAGCTTGCCGAAGCCAGATCATTCAATGTGTGATCTCATGTTGTCGAAAATAACCCCTAACATACTCTGGGAGTTTACATTAGTAGAAATAGATTTTTTCCCTGGTGCACTTGATAAAATAAACCAAATTCTCGTTAAGTACTATGACGGAAAAAATCAATCATTACCTTTGCCACCCAATGCGTTTCGTTGTACTCATATTCAGTTTTTATCTCCTGGCCATTTCAGTATTGCCATGCAGCGATGCACATAATGATTGTAACAATTCAAAATCGAAAACAGAATTAGTACAGCATCACAGTCATCAAACTGATGCCAATGATTTCTGCAGCCCATTCTGCAATTGTAATTGTTGCAGCACTTCTACGGTTTTTTCTTACGGCAATGCAAATCAAAGTGCGCTACATCTTACTTTAGCCGAAAACGAAAAACTTCCCATCTCTGATTTCCTGTTTATTTCCAGCTACAATGGAAATATCTGGCAGCCTCCACGAATTCTTGCGTAATCAACTCCGAACAATTTGATTGCAACAAATGAGCTGCGTCCTCGTGCGGGCCTCTGCAGTATGCAATAATGTTTATTTCCATTATTTACAATTGGCTGCATGTCCGGTTGTAGTAATCATTAATCTAAGAATCGTGTTAGAAAAGATCATACATTTCAGTGTCAGGAATAAACTGGTTATCGGCATCTTGACAGTTATACTCATCGTATGGGGATTATGGAGCGCTTCCAAACTCCCGATTGATGCCGTTCCCGACATTACCAATAACCAGGTACAGATCATCACAGTTTGTCCCACCCTGGCCGGGCAGGAAGTCGAGCAACTGGTGACCTTTCCTGTAGAACAAAGTATTGCCAATATTCCGGGGCTGGAAGAAACAAGAAGCATTTCCAGGTTTGGCCTCTCTGTTGTAACGGTAGTATTTAATGACAACGTTGATATTTATTTTGCCCGCCAATTGGTCAACGAAAGCCTGAAAGAAGCAGAAGAAAATATCCCTTCCGGTATCGGTACACCTGAATTAGGTCCTGTCAGCACCGGCCTCGGCGAAGTATATCAGTACATTCTGCATCCAAAAAAGGGTAGTGAAGGAAAGTATGATGCCAAAGACCTGCGCACGATGCAGGACTGGATCGTAGCCCGCCAACTCAA
>JBDHYH010000060.1:0-23395 GCA_039811325.1 Chitinophagaceae bacterium
CAACGCCACCACACCGCCTCCGAACACATGAAGGCCGTTCTTTTTTGCAGGGCAATATGTTTCAATTGTTCTATTCCTTTTTGGAAGGATTGGGTTTCCATATAGTCTGCATATCCGCGAAATGCAGGATGGTGCCATGCAATATTTCTCGAATCGGGCAAAACTTTTCTGCGGCCCCCCAATTCAAAAATGTGGATGTACTCAATTCCAAGTTGTGGAAGCGCAGTCTGAAGTGAGTCTTTATTGTAGGCAGGAAACTTTCGGGAACCAGGATAGCTCCTGATGTCTGCAAGAACTTCTATTTCGCATGTGCGGAGCATTGCCACGAATTCTTCAAAGCTATGAGTAGAATGGCCAATAGTCCAGATGGTATTTTTCTGGTGCATATATTATTATCTATCAGAGAGTGTACCAGAATTCTAAAGAACAAGTGTCTGCAAAAAAAGTTACTTTGAGAGAAAAATTGTCATGAAAAAAAATGTAGTCGTGTCAGGTGCAGATGGTGTTTTGGGTAGTGCTGTAGTTAAGAAGTTTAGTGAAAAGGGTTATTCAGTTGCCGGAATCTATCATCGAAAGACTGAGAGCCTGGAAGCAGAAACCAATGTTCGTGTTGTAGCTGATCTCATGGATGAACAGGCTGCTGAAAATGCAAGCCGCCAGATTTTGAGTGAATTAAAAAGTGTGGAAGTATTGGTATGTACTGCAGGTGGTTTTGCTATGAATAATATTGAGAATGCTTCAGCAGTAGATATTCAACAACAGTTAAATCTGAATTTTTTTACTGCGTACAATCTTGTGCGCCCACTTTATAAGCACATGAAAGAACAGGGGAGTGGCCGCATCTTCCTGACAGGGAGCAGGCAGGGGCTTTCGCCACAGATTGGGTCTTCTACACTGGCATATACGCTTTCTAAATCCTTGCTCTTCACACTTGCGGATACTTTGAATGCCGATAAAGAAAGCAATGTAATCGTTTCGGTGGTAGTGCCTTCTATCATTGATACACCAGGCAACAGGAAATCAATGCCGGATGCCGATTTTTCAAGATGGGTATCGCCGGAGGCCATTGCAGAAGTAATCGCTTTCTACGCTTCCGATGAAGCATCGATTATTCGCCAGCCTGTTATAAAAGTGTTTAATCATGCCTGAATATGACCAAAATCAGACGTTGTCTTTTGGCTGTTTTTTGTAAAAAGGATAAATTTGTCCTTTATTTTTTCCAATGCAGTCATTTAGAGTTAAGTTAATTGTTCTGGTAGTATTGACACTTGCCTTTCTGGCTTATAGTTTTCTGTTGTACACCAGTGCTCCAAAGGAAAAGGTGCATGCCAGTCCATTGGCATTGGAAGGTAAGATGATTTGGCAGCAAAAGAACTGTCAGGCTTGCCATCAATTTTATGGATTGGGAGGGCACCTCGGTCCTGATCTGACAAATGTATCCGCTAAACTTCCTGATGTTTCCATCAGAGCATTCCTGACCAGTGGCACTAACATCATGCCCGACTTCCACCTCACAGAACATGAAAAGGATGCGTTGGTAGCATTCTTAAAATATACCAACACGACTGGCACGGCAGATCCTAAATCATTTATCCAACATCCAGATGGTACAATCTCCCAGAAATAAAATCAATTATCCGGTAGCTTTTATCGTTGCAGCAATGCTGTTATTATGCGGTACCCTGATCTTTGGCTTGTTTGCTGCTCTGCAATATATCGTTCCGGGTTTTGGCAGAAATACTTTTTCCTTTGAGAAACTAAGGCCACTTCACGTATCATCTGCAGTATTTTGGATCATACTGGCTGCTATGGGAAGTGTCCTTTCCTTTTTGCAACAACACAATGGAAGGCCATTGAAGAACAGGAATTTGATTAAGTGGCAGTTCTACATTTTTGTCATTTCCTTTTCTGCAGTTCTTGTTTCCTATTGTTACGGCATATTCGGTGGACGGGAGTATTGGGAGTTTCATCCCATATTTTCATTGCCCATCACTATCGGGTGGATTTTGTTTATTATCAATTTCCTATCGAACCTGAAAGGCATCAAAGGACAGCCGGTTTATATCTGGATGTGGTTTACCGGAGTCTTATTTTTTCTGTTTACCTACCTGGAATCCAACCTGTGGCTGCTCCCGGCTATTCGCGATGGATTGGTGAAAGACATGACGGTGCAATGGAAGTCTTATGGTTCGATGGTGGGTTCATGGAACCTGCTTATTTACGGAAGTTCCATTTATCTGATGGATCATATTGCAGGCAACAAGAAATACAGTTATTCCAATCTTGCTTTTTCATTGTATTTTCTGGGATTATTTAACCTGATGTTCAACTGGGGGCATCATGTTTATACTTTGCCTACAGCACCTTACGTGAAGCATATCGGGTATCTCGTTAGCATGACTGAGTTGTTGCTGTTTGGAAGGATCATTTACTTATGGCGGTCGTCTGTGACTACTGCGCAGAAATATTTTTACCAAAGGCCTTACCGCTTTCTTGTAGCAGCAGATGTTTGGGTGTTTCTTACATTAGGACTTGCGATTCTGATGTCAGTACCTGCATTGAATATTTATATGCATGGCACCCATGTCATTGTAGCGCATACAATGGGCGCTACTATTGGGATCAACACTATGTTGCTATTAGCTTTTGCCTATACCCTTGCCGGTAACACCTGTATGACATTGGACAGGCATCGCAAATTGATCGACAGTGGATTTTGGACAATGAATATTTCATTGTTCTTTTTCTGGTTAGCGTTGTTGATTGCAGGATTTATGAAATCATACTGGCAATTCAATGAGCCGTTGGTTCCATTCAGTACCATGATGGAAAGTCTGAAACCCTGGTTTTATTTGTTCTTCATTTCGGGATGCGGGCTTGTTACCGGATTTGGTTTGGTGATCTATCCTGTATTGAAAAACCAATGGTCATGTTATTTTAAGAAAGAGGCTTCTGTGAAAGTAAAACCTCCGAAGTTAGAGCCTGCTTATTTTTAATTGTCAATTGTCAATTGTGAATTGTGAATTGTGAATGGAAGAAGGTGATTCTTAATAGTGATGCTCTATAAATTGTAAATGGTAAATGAAAAATTTTAAATGAGAAGATGAGTTAAAGCTATGGCGAATCGTTCATCTAAGGGAAATAGGCTATATCTCTAAACTCTACATTCTTCCTCTTTGATTTGGCAGTTCCCTCTTCGCCGCGGCGAATCGGGATGACAGCTATATATCAACCTCCTCAACTCTCTCAACCTCCTCAACTAAACTCTCAACTCTAACCACTAAACTCTCAATCCTCAACTCACTTCCTTCCCATCCCCGGCATCATTCTGCCCATCGGCATTTTGTTCATCATTTTCATCATGCCTTTCATTTGTTCGAATTGTTTGAGAAATTGATTGAGTTCCTGGATGTCTTTGCCGCTTCCGGCCGCGATTCTTTGTTTGCGGGTACCATTGAGTAAATCTGGATTTCTTCTTTCTTCAGGTGTCATGGAGTTGATCATGGCTTCTATCCCTTTGAAAGAATTATCATTGATGTCAACATCGCGAATCTGTTTTCCTACACCGGGTATCATTCCCATCAGGTCTTTCAGGTTGCCCATTTTTTTGATCTGTTGCAGTTGTGATTTGAAGTCTTCAAAATCAAATTGGTTCTTCCTGATTTTCTTTTCAAGTTTGGCTGCCTGTTCTTCATCAAACTGTTCCTGTGCTTTTTCTACAAGGCTTACGATGTCACCCATGCCGAGGATACGCTGTGCCATACGTTCCGGATGAAACACATCGAGTGTATCCATCTTTTCACCACTACTGATGAACTTGATAGGTTTGTGTACGGTGTATTTAATGGAAATGGCTGCACCACCACGGGTATCACCGTCCAATTTTGTGAGTACTACTCCAGTGTAGTCAAGTCTTTCATTGAAGGCCGCAGCCGTGTTCACTGCATCCTGGCCCGTCATGCTGTCCACCACGAACAAGATTTCATTTGGTTTTACCGCACCTTTGATATTAGCTACCTCGGTCATCATCACTTCATCTATTGCGAGTCGGCCGGCAGTATCGATAATGACAACATTCTTATTTTTCGTCCTGGACTCTTTGATCGCATTCTGAGCTATCTCTACCGGATTCTTGTTCTCTGGTTCGCTATAAACTTCAACACCTATTTGCTCGCCCAATACTTTTAACTGATCAATCGCTGCCGGACGATAGACGTCGCCCGCAACGAGCAGGGGAGATTTTGCTTTTTTTGTTTTGAGATAATTGGCCAATTTGGCGCTGAACGTTGTCTTACCACTACCCTGAAGCCCGGCTACCAAAATAATAGCAGGATTTCCAGTGATATCAAATGTAGAAGCGTCGCCTCCCATCAGGGCAGCCAGTTCGTCCTTGACGATCTTCACCATTTGTTGTCCCGGGCTTACAGCATTCAACACCTTCTCGCCCAAAGCCTTGTCTTTTACTATGTCAGTAAATTCTTTGGCTATTTTATAATTGACATCAGCATCCACCAGTGCGCGGCGAATTTCCTTTACAGTGGTTGCAATATTCAGTTCGGTGATTCTGCCCTGTCCTTTCAGGTTCTTAAAGGCGCTGTCTAATTTATCACTTAACGATTCAAACATATCAGGTCAAAAATTTTGAGCGGCAAATTTACGAATAGAAATGGCAAAAAATATTTAATAAGTAAAAGGCGTCGTCCAAATTATTCAAGTAGGAGTGAGGGGTGCTCATTAATAGCAATTTTTGAAACTCAATCTGTGTGGGTTTATCCGATTTCTCCGGTATTAATATTTCATTCTTATGAAAATATGCAATTCTGGAATCGGATTCCATTTTTGCAAAAATCTGCAATTCTGGAATTGGGAGCTATTTCAAAATTGGCATTAAGTAAATGTAATCAGGAAGAATCCATAGAAAATGTCCATGGAAAAACTATGTATTTATTCCATGTAAATCTCTGGTTTTGCTCCATTATGTCAATCCCACTTCAGAGTGCAACGCAGGTATTTCTACATCAAGAAATCCTTTGCTGATCAGCCTGTTTTGAAAGTCTTGCTGTACATCATAATCGCCATGCACTAAAAATAGTTTCTTTACCTGCTTAGGATCCTGGCAGGCAAGCCATTGAGACAGGTCTTCATAATCACCATGAGCGCTCATGCTCCTGATTTCTCCGATAGCTGCATTTACCTGGTGTACCATCCCGAAGATACCTACCTCTTTAGGATGTGCTTTCAGGCGTGCTCCGAGAGAATTAGGTTCGCAGTATCCAGTCATGACTATAGCATTGCGACTGTTTTCTATGTTGTTGCTGATGTGGTGTTTCACGCGCCCTGCTTCAGCCATGCCACTTGCCGAAATGATAACCATCGGGTCAGTTCTGAAGTTCAATGATTTACTTTCTTCGACACTTTTGACAAATCTCAATCCTTTGAACTGGAATGGGTCTTTGTCGGATTGCATGATCTTCTGAATCCTGTTATTAAAATATTGCGGATAATCCTCCATCACCTGTGTAGCCTCAAAACTTAACGGGCTATCCACATAATAGGGAAGCGATGGAAGCCTGTTTTCGTTTTCCAGTTGGTTCAATGCAAATAATATTTCTTGTGTGCGGCCAACACTGAATGCAGGCAGAATGAGTTTTCCTTTCTTTTCGATGCATGTTTCTTCTATCCATTGCAGCAGTGCTTCAGCTGTGCCTGTAACACGGTCGTGCAGTTTATTACCATAAGTACTTTCCATGATGATGTAGTCGGCTTGTGGGAAGTCTGCCGGCGATCTCAGAATCACATCACGATACCGGCCAACATCGCCTGAAAAAGTTAAGCGGGTAGTAGTACCGTTTTCAAGAATCTGAAGGTGGACTGTGGCGCTACCGATAATGTGCCCGGCATCTAAATACATCAGTTTTAAGTTTTCGTCTATATCATGCCACACACCATAATCTAAGGTTCTGAATTTTTCTGATGCCCTCTTTGCTTCTTCCATGGTATAAAGAGGTAACAGGTATTCCTTGCCTTGTGCAGCCCGAGTCTTGTTCACAAATTTCAGGTCGCTTTCCTGAATACCTGCACTATCTTCCATCAAGATGGCTGCGAGGTCCTTAGTTGCAGGTGTACAATAGATATTCCCGTTATACCCCTCTTTGACCAGCTTAGGCAATAGTCCGCTGTGATCAATATGAGCGTGCGATAATATCATGTGGTCAATGGATGCAGGATCAAATCCAAAATTACGGTTGAGAACATCAGTTTCTTTTCCAAGTCCTTGAAACATACCACAGTCCAGCAGGTATTTTTTCCCATTTGCAAGGGTCAGCAAATGTTTTGACCCGGTTACTGTCCGGGCTGCTCCGTGAAATGCAATTTTCATAATTAGAATTAGTGGTGATGGCGTGAAAGTAAAAAAATAATTCCTTAGTTGACGATACAATTCTTGCAGGGATTTAATCAGTGTATGTTCACTATCCTCATGTGTTAATTTTCTTTGGCTTTTTTTTCACATTAGAAATAGGCACCCATGCGAAGTAGTTTTGATAACTAAACGTCAAATGCTTTCATATAACAGTAATTATGAAGCGTGGATTTTTTACTCTTGTGTCAATTTTATTCTTCACAAGTGTGTACTCTCAGAAAGTTACGGGTATAATTCAGGATGCCATTGATCAGTCGCCCTTGATAAAAGCGACGGTTGCAATCTTAAAAACAGACAGCACCTCCGTGGTAGGTGAAACTGTGAGTAATACCAAAGGTGAGTTTACATTGGGAAATTCTAAACCCGGGCGCTATGTTCTGCGTATCACATCTATCGGGTATGGTACTACATTGTTAGGATTCAATATGCCCAATGGAGATTTTAATTTTGGAACTATTAAGATAAATAAGAGTGCAGAAACACTTTCCAACATTGTGATCAGTGGAGCGCCGCCTCCCGTGCGTATGAAAGGTGATACGGCAGAATTTTCTGCAAGCCAGTTTAAGGTAAACCCCGATGCAATGACAGAAGACCTGATCAAGAAAATGCCTGGGGTAACTGTTGATAAAAACGGGACTATCACTGCTCAGGGAGAAACGGTGAAGAAAGTAACTGTGGATGGACGTGATTTCTTTGGAGATGATGCTACAGCTACCTTAAGGAACCTGCCTTCTGAAATTGTTGATAAGATTCAGGTATTTGACAAAATGAGTGACCAGGCTCAACTAACAGGATTTGATGATGGCAACTCTGTCAAGTCAATTAATATAGTAACCAAAGCAGATATGCGGCAGGGTAATTTTGGTCGTATCTATGCAGGTTATGGTACTGATGACCGGTATGCAGGTGGAGGAAATATCAGCTTCTTCAATAATGCACGGAGAATATCTATCATCGGACTTACAAATAATGTAAACCAGCAGAATTTTTCTTCCGAAGATTTGGTGGGTGCATCTTCAGGCGGTGGCCGTGGAGGAAGACGTGGCGGCGGCGGTGGTGGTGGTGGATTTGGTGGCGGAAATAACTTTTTTGTCGGTCAACAATCTGGTATTTCAAAGACCAATTCCATTGGTATCAATTATGGCGATGCCTGGGGTAAGAAAGTGGACGTATCGGCAAGTTATTTCTTTAATAATAGCAATCTGAATAACAACCAGACTATTAACAGGCAAAATCTATCCCAGGATTCTTCGACTTATTATGATGAAAATACACTCTCTCATACTGAAAACTTTAACCATCGTTTCAGCCTGAGGTTGAACTATAAGATTGACTCGAGCAATACTTTATTGATTACTACCAACGCATCTCTTCAAACCAATAATTCATCCAATGACATAGAAGGAATCAATAGCGGATCTAATCACCTGAACCTGATCAGTAAGACCGGCAACAGCCTTGAATCAAATTTGAAAGGAGCTAATATCAATACTGGCCTGCTTTACAGCCATTCATTCCCCAAAAAAGGGAGGAGCATTTCATTAGGATTTTACACAGGTCTCAATTCAAATGACGGTTATAATTATAACGATGCTCTCAATAGCTATTATAAGATTAACCTTATTACAGATACAGTAAATCAATACACGGACAATACCAGCAATAGTAATAGTTACCGGCTGAACCTGGAATATACAGAGCCCCTGGCTCCAAAAACACAATTGCAATTGAGCTATAACCCTGCTTTCCAGCGCAGCAAGGCTGACCAGGAAACTTTCGATTTTGATAATGGAAGTTCAAAATATTCAATATTGGATACCACGCTCAGTAATAAGTTTGAGAGTAATTATAATACTCAGAATGCAGGACTCACCATTCGCCGTGGAGATCGTGACAATATGCTTTCTGCAGGAGTTAGCTATCAATTTAGTGACTTGAAGAGTAGCCAGGTATTCCCGTATCAAACTGATGTACATTATACTTTTGAAAACTTCCTTGCTAACGCCATGGGCAGGTTCAAAATTGGGAAATATGGAAGCGTGAGGTTGTTCTACCGTGGCTCTGTCAACTCTCCATCGGTTACCCAATTACAGAATGTGATCAATACGAGTAACCAACTGTTCTATTCAATGGGTAATCCGGATTTGAAGCAACAATATACTAACCGGGGAATGCTTAGGTATTCCTATGCAAACCGTGTGACCTCGAAGAGTTTCTTTGCCAACTTTTTTGTGTCCGGGATCAATAACTATGTCAGCAATGCCACCTACACAGCTACAAAGGATTCTTTATTGACAGGGGATATTTTGTTGCACAAAGGCTCTCAGTTATCAAAACCTGTAAATCTTAACGGATATATTAGTGCAAATTCTTTTTTCAACTATAGTATGCCCTTGAAGTTTATGAAGACCAACTTGAACCTGAATGGTGGATTTGGGTATTCAAGGCAGCCGGGCCTTCTCAATAATATTTCAAATGTTTCGAATAATTACAACTACAATATAGGGGCTGTACTGGCAAGCAATATCAGTGAATACGTGGATTTTAATATTTCCTACTCTGCCAATTTTAATAATGTAGTCAATACTATCAGGCCCGATCAGAATAATAACTATGTAAGCCAAAGTGCCGGCGTGTCGTTGAACTTGTTAAGTAAGAAGGGCACTTTCCTCCAAAACAGCCTGAGCAATGAATCTTACAGTGGGTTGTCTGACGGGTTCAATCAGAACTACTGGCTTTGGAATGTGGCGATTGGTCAAAAGTTTCTGAAATCGCAACGCGGGGAAGTGAAACTTTCAGTGTTTGATCTCCTAAAACAAAACAGGAGCATTACAAGAAACGTAACTGAAGCATATATACAGGATACCAGAAACCAGGTTTTACAACAATATTTTATGCTGACCTTTACCTACAAACTCAGGAACTTTGGAAAAGGAAGCCCGCAGCGGAACAGTGGAATGGAACGTCATAACTTTGGCGGAATGGGCGTGCCTCCTCCACCTTCTATGCATTAGTCAGAATAAAATTGTTGCTCTTGGAAGAACAAGAACTTATTGAGCTGTTGAAGGAAGGAAATGAAGCAGCATTTAAGATAATAGTGGACCGTTGGCAGAATATGGTGTACAATACTGCCCTTGGAATGTTGCAGAATGAAAATGATGCCGAAGATATTGCACAGGAAGTTTTTGTTCAGGTTTATGAATCAATTGGTGGCTTCAAAAGTGAATCCAAATTTTCGACCTGGGTTTACAGGATAACGGTTACGAAGTCATTGGATGCCATTCGGAAAAAGAATAGAAAAAAAAGATTCGGTTTGATCCGCAGCCTGTATGGTGAGAACAATGAGGTGAGATATGAAGTACCGGAATTTAATCACCCGGGAGTAGTGGCAGAGCAGAAAGAAAATGCAGCTTTTCTTTTTATGGCTGTTCAAAAGTTGCCTGAGAATCAAAAGATCGCTTTTGTACTGAACAAAATGGAAATGCTGAGTTATAAGGAAATTGGTGACATCATGAAATTGAAACCCGGGGCAGTAGATTCATTGTTGCAGCGCGCAAAGAAAAACCTGAGGGTTTACCTGGAAGGAAGTATTTTATCCGAAGGTTAACAAAGGAATATTTAAAAGAAATCGTCTATTATTATAGGTATGGTCGAAATATACAAGCTATGAACAAAGAACAAAAGATATCTTCAATCCTGAATAGCCTCGATGGGATAGAGCGTGCTGTACCTCGCCCATTCTTTTATACCAGGGTGCATGCACGGTTGGAAAATGCTACAGATATGGCGGAAAGATTGTTGCATTTTATTTCGCGTCCTGTTGTAGGGATTGCCGCTGTCCTGCTGATCATTGTCATTAACGCATTTGCAATTTACCTGGGTGCGCCGGTAAAGGGAAATGAGAGCACATCTGCCAATACTACTGAAATTGCGTCAGTAGATGAATATTCTCAGGTAAATATGACTTTTTTTGATATTGAAAAATAGTTTCTGATGAAGAAATCAGTCAATAAGGTTTTGTTGATCATTATTGTAGTATTGCTCCTTGCCAACATTGCAATGGTGTTTATGTTTGTATTGCCTTCGGGTAAGCGGGGATACCGGGGTGATAGCAGGTTGGGCGTTGATAGTGGGATGTCAGCCACTCTGAGAGAGAAAGTGGGCTTTACACAAAAGCAAATCTCAGATTATTTGGAGTTGCGAAGTAAAAAACGTCCTGCACTGAAAGACCAGTTTGCAAAATTGAGGACAACCAAAGAACAATTTTATTTTACCATGTATGAGGGAAATGATAGCAGTGCAGCGAAATATGGTGATAGTTTAGCTATGAGGCAAAAGAGCGTGGATAGCACTATGAGAATGTATTTCATTGATATCAGAAAACTTTGTACCCCGGAACAATTGCCTCAGTTTGATACCGTGATGAAGAAGATGGTTTGGAAAATGATTGGCAAACCGGGTAAACAGAAAGATCAGTCCAAAAAGTAAAAATTAAAACAATATATGAAATCGAGAATGACCATGTTGCTTGCCTTTGTGATGGCTGCAACATTTTCTGCTTCAGCTCAGATGCAACGTATGAGTATTGAAGACAGGGTTAAAATGACGATGGAGAAATTAGCGCCACTTAACCTGAATGCTGACCAACAGCAAAAGACACAAACGGTGTTTACTGACTATTACAAAAACACGCAAAAAATCATGCAGGATGCAAGGGATAGTGGACAAAGGCCTGATCGTTCGGTTTTTGATAAAGCCACCAGTGACCGTGATGCTGCCTTGCAAAAGGTTTTCACTGAAGACCAGTACAAAAAGTTTAAAGACGAAGTTGAACAAACACTTCGTCCTCAGAGAAAAACCAACCAGTAGAATGGAAGCGCCCTCGCAAGAGGGCACTTTTATTTGTAAAAAGCCTCATTGAGTTCTGCTATTCGCTGCAGAATTTTTTTCCTGCCGGTTTTCTTAATACTACTTGTGATAATCATAGCAGGAAGCCATTGTTGTGTTGATTTCAGTTCATCTGTAAAGGAACTCACATTTTTACTTACCTCACGTTGATTTTCCTTATCAGATTTGGTAAATATGATCGTGTAAGGAATATTGTTAGAATAGAGATTGTCAGCAAATTCAAGGTCAGATTTCTGGGGAGTGTGCCTGCTGTCTATCAGCAAGAATACCTGAGCCAGGTTTTTTCTTTGCAAGAGGTAATTCTGAATCATCCGCTCCCATTGACTGCGCATGGCCAGGCTGCGTTTGGCAAATCCATATCCGGGAAGGTCCACCACGTACCATTGCTGTATCGGTACTGTGTCACCTGTGCGCCCGGAAAAGTTAAAATGGTTGATGAGTTGCGTCTTTCCGGGGACGGCTGATGTCTTAGCCAATTTTGCATTGTTGGCAATCATGTTGATAAGGGAAGATTTGCCAACATTACTTCTGCCGATGAAGGCATACTCCGGCCTGTCCGCCGATGGGCATTGCTGAATAGAAGGGCTGCTCGTTAAATATGAAGCTGTGATGATTTCCACGGACGCAAATTAATTGAAAAATAAAAGTGAAAGAATCCCTGTAGATTTTTGGTGTACTTTCAAAAAACTATCTTTGGCTCGTGAATCATTATCCGCACGATGCAATAGTCCCGTTCAAAGCTTCTGATGAAGGCAAGAAGGAGCAGGTAAAGGAAATGTTTGATAAGATTGCTTTCAAATATGATTTTCTAAATCGGTTTCTCAGTGTTGGTATTGACCGTTCGTGGCGCAGAAAGGCTTTGAAGATGTTATTGCAGGATAAGCCACAGCAAATTTTGGATGTGGCTACCGGAACCGGAGACCTGGCCATAATGTCCGTAGAAATTTTGAAGCCGGTGTCGGTTATCGGGATTGACATCAGCGAAGGCATGATGAAATTAGGTAGAGAAAAAGTGAGAAAGGCAGGTTTAGATGCTATCATTCATTTGGAAGATGGGGACAGCGAAGCAATTTCTTATCCTGAAAATTCGTTTGATGCGGTAACCGTTGGCTTTGGTGTCAGAAATTTTGAAAACCTGGAAAAAGGCCTTGCGGAGATCAGGAGAGTGCTCAGGCCGGGCGCAAAGTTGATAGTGATTGAGGCCACGAAACCATCGGCGCCTGTAATCAAACAACTATTTAATTTTTATATGAACCGTATCTGCCCACTAGCGGGAAGATGGTTCTCAAAAAATGATGAAGCATACGACTATCTCAATAAATCCGTAAAATATTTTCCAGAGAAAAAGGAATTTATTCACATCTTAAATCAACTTGGTTATCGAAACGCATTCTACAAAACAATGACCCTCGGAACATGCACTATTTATTGCGCGGAAAAATAACCCTGGTTTCTCTTTTATTGCTATTCTCTTCAGTCGCTGTAGCACAGCGTGACGTGATCAATATGGAAGGCCATGATGATAAGCCTTACCATTTTGGTATCAATCTCGGTTATAATAAATCCCACTTTTCATTTTCTCATCATCCACGCTTTCTGCAATATGACTCTATTATGAGTGTAGAGAGTATCAACAATTCAGGCCTGAACCTGGCCTTTCTCGTGAACCTGAGGATGAATGATCATTTCGATCTGCGGGTACATCCACTTGATCTCACATTTACTGAGAAAGCTTTTCTATACA
Source organism: Chitinophagaceae bacterium (assembly GCA_039811325.1). GTDB lineage: Bacteria > Bacteroidota > Bacteroidia > Chitinophagales > Chitinophagaceae > Ginsengibacter. The sequence goes on from JBDHYH010000060.1 coordinate 13,074, forward strand.
CTCAGAATTATGAACCTGACACGGCTGTAACCAAGAAAGTACAGTCCATAACATTGAGTTTTCCGGCCAACATTGCATTCAGCAGCGACCGCATTGGCAACCTGAAGGTTTATACTTTTATCGGAGGCAGGTTCGACTATGACCTTGCGAGCAATGCAAAGGCGACACAGGCTGAGGACCTCATCAAATTGAAACGCACTAATCTAAGTGCCGAATTGGGATTAGGGTTTCATATCTATTTCCCATTTTTCGTTTTGTCGCCTGAAATCAAGTTAAGTAGCGGACTTGTGAATTTGCATAGCCGCGATGTTGATCTCAAGTATTCAAATGTGATTGATAAAGTGTATTCGAAGATGATCACATTTTCGCTGACGGTAGAGTAGGTATTTGTCGATCTATCTCAAAGTTTGACACTTGTGATAAGTCTGTTTGCAGGGAAGAGCCGGGTTCCCTTTCAGTACTGATTTGTGTATCTTATTTATTGTGTAAATTTGGAATTGAGTTTAATCAATTACTGGTTCGAAATTTTGGAGTATCAATCTCGATTTTTATGAATAGTGACAATTTAAGAGAGCGGTTGTACGATTACATCCGTATTGCTGATGAAAAAAAGGTAAAGGCTATCTATACAATGCTTGAAGATACAATTACAGGGGAATTGGAATGGTGGAACGATAAGACGATCCTTGATGAATTTCAAAATAGATATGAAGATTGGGATTCAGGTAAGACGAGAGGATACACTATGTCTGAAATATATGAAGAAATATCCAGGTTGAAGAAAAAGAAGAATTCAAAATGAATGTTTTCTCCTATGAATTTGGAGCAAGGGCTCGCAAAGAAATATTGGATGCATGGCGGTGGTATGAGGACAGGCAGTCTGGATTAGGTGATAGATTCTTAGGAAGTGTTGAAGAAAGAATTGCGCAGATTGTTCAGGAGCCAGAGCGATTTCCAACATAGAAAAAATTATTCAGAGAGGCAAGAATAAAGGTGTTCCCTTATTTAGTAATTTACAGGATAGCAAAGAAGAAGAAAGTAATAGTTATCATTTCAGTTTTCCATGCCCGCAGAAATCCTGATTTGAAATATTCAACTAAAACGAAATAGCGTTTAAGAGATTATCACATGATTTTATCATGGATAATTATGATTCAATAGCATTTCAGCAGAAATGTTCAACTGTTCTATTCTGAATTTGATCGATCCGGTAGGGGCAAGTATGATATCAGGTGATTCCCGGGTTTGCTATTCTATGGCGTTATAATAATGTAAAAGGCGGAATTTAAACTTTCTTATTTTCTATAACATTTCAATTGCCCTCACGATTTACCTTTGCGCCGAAAAAATAAAGCTGCAATTCTAAGAATTCAGGTAAATCATTATGTCAGAAAATCCCAAACAAACAGCAGAAATCAATAAACGCAGAACTTTTGCCATCATCTCTCACCCGGATGCGGGAAAGACCACATTGACTGAAAAGTTTCTGCTGTTTGGAGGCGCTATCCAGACTGCGGGCGCTGTAAAGAGCAACAAGATCAAGAAGCACGCTACCTCCGATTTTATGGAGATAGAAAGGCAACGTGGTATCTCAGTAGCTACTTCTGTTTTGAGTTTTGAATATAAAGGGATATTGATCAACCTGCTGGATACTCCGGGCCACAAAGATTTTGCAGAAGATACCTATCGGACATTGACGGCAGTGGATAGCGTGGTGCTGGTAGTGGACAGTGTGAAAGGGGTGGAAGAGCAGACAAAGCGTTTGATGGAAGTGTGCCGGATGCGTGACACGCCCGTGATCGTATTTGTAAATAAACTGGACCGCGATGGTAAGTTTCCATTTGATCTTCTGGATGAGATCGAAGCAGAACTCAATATCAATCTCCACCCGCTGAGCTGGCCTATTGGTATGGGAAAGGGTTTTAAGGGTGTTTATAATTTATTCGACAAAGAACTGTTGCTCTTCAATCCCAATCAGAAAGTAACAGCAGAGGATATCCCGATGAAAGACCTCAACGATCCGCTGCTTGATGAGCGCGTAGGTAAGGCAGATGCAACTCAATTGAGAGAAGATGTGGAATTGATTGAAGGTGTTTATGAATCATTCGACAGGCAACAATACCTCGATGGCAAATTGGCACCGGTCTTTTTTGGAAGTGCTATCAATAATTTTGGCGTAAAAGAATTGCTGGAAACATTTATACGCATTGCACCGGTACCGCAGGGCAGGGAGGTTACTACAAGGACTGTTAAGCCGGGTGAAAATAAATTCAGTGGATTTGTATTTAAGATCCACGCCAACCTTGACCCGCGACACCGCGACAGGATCGCCTTCCTGAGAGTGTGTTCGGGAAAGTTTGAGCGCAATAAATATTTTCATCATGTACGGTTGGATAAAGATGTGCGTTTCAGTAACCCTTACACGTTTTTGGCAAGAGAAAAGGATATCATCGATCATGCATGGCCCGGAGATGTAGTTGGATTGTTTGACACCGGTAATTTCAAAATAGGCGATACACTTACGGAAGGGGAGAATTTTTATTTTACTGGTATTCCAACCTTCTCTCCTGAAATATTTAAAGAAGTGGTGAATAAAGACCCGATGAAGACAAAACAATTGGAGAAAGGATTGTTGCAATTGACGGATGAAGGAGTAGCACAGTTGTTTACACAATTCGGAGGTAACAAGAAAATCATCGGTTGTGTGGGTGAATTGCAGTTTGAAGTGATACAATATCGACTGAAGAATGAATATGGCGCTTCTGTGGAATTTGTTTCATTACCCTATTACAAGGCTTGCTGGATCACTTCCAAAGTGCCGGGAAAGATAGATGAGTTTATCAAATTCAAATCAGCTAATATCGCTGAGGATAAGGATGGGCTTCTCGTGTACCTCGCACAGAGCGAATGGTTTTTAAATACGGAGAGAACAAATAACCCGGATATAGAGTTTCATTTTACAAGCGAAGTGCATAAGTAAGTTGCGGATTGAGTGTTTCGGGTTTCGTCCGCCGCGGTGGATCAGGTTTAAGGTTTCAGGTCGTGAATATCGACAGAAATCAAATCAACAACTCTTCACCATATCCTACGTTGGACGATACACTTGCGAACGACCCTTTAAATGACAACCCATGAAAATGACCCTTTAAGTTTGTAGATTTGTCGTTATGGCAGACAAAAACCTTTACATAATCGCAGGCTGTAATGGAGCAGGAAAAACAACTGCTTCTTTTACAATTTTGCCTGACATCATTGATTGTAAAGAATTTGTAAATGCAGATGAAATTGCAAAGGGACTTTCACCATTTCAGCCCGAAAAAGTTGCCTTTGAAGCAGGGCGAATAATGCTAAACAGAATAGCTGAACTTCTTGAACAGAATGAAAGTTTTGCATTTGAAACTACCTTATCAACGAGAAGCTACAAACAAAAAATTGAAGAAGCAAAACAAAAAGGATTCACAATAACATTACTATTCTTTTGGCTTCAAAATGTAGAATTGGCTAAAGAACGTGTGCGAACCAGAGTTTCAGAAGGTGGACACAACATTGAACCCGAAGTTATTGAAAGAAGATATATAAAAGGGATAAAGAATCTTTTTGACATTTATCTTCCCATTGTTGATGGAGTTTTAATTTTTGATAATTCTTATGGCAAGCACCTATTGATAGCAAAGCGGAATATAGACAGAGCCATTGATATTATTGACAGATCAAAATTCAACCTATTAAAAGAGTTTTATGACAACAATTGAAAAACAAACAGAGCTTTATAATAAAATTCTTGCAGGACTGGAAAAAGTTTATGAAAAGCTACTTGAATTTAAAAAGCAGAAGAACAGCGACCTTGTTATTATTAAGGACAATAAAATTGTAAAAGTTAAACCCCAATAATAGCGCAATCGCCCGGCAGACACATTTCCAATACCATGGCAGACGCCTGCCTGCATGACTTCAGTCAGACAGGGAATAAACTTCGGTTTCAAATCATTGTTCAGTCCCGCCCGTGCTGGATTCGGTAAGACAGTACACTATTCCACATTTGTGCTTGCCTTCAACTGTATTTTTTCAATTTGGTCCGCCGTGGCGGATTCCGGGCAGAACAATTCGCAATTACCATGCTATTGCAAATGCTTAAACGTTGCAATAATCAAACATCCGTCTCCGTAACTCAGGAATCTGAAATTATTCTCCAACGCATAATCGTAAATTTTCTTCCATCCATTACCGGCCAATGCAGCTACGAGCAGCAACAGGGTTGATTTTGGCTGGTGAAAATTGGTGATCAGTCCATCTGCTATTTTAAATTGATAGCCTGGAGCGATGATGATACCTGTTTCGATCATGAGGTGAGTGTGTTGGCGTTTCCTTATCCATTTTATAAGTGCAGAGATACTTTCACCTGCACTGTGAGTTTCTTGTACGTCATATACTTCCCATTGTGTGATCTTCAATTCATCCTCAGTGGATATTTCTTTGTTGAGGATTTTGTTTCCCATCCAATAGATACTTTCCAGTGTACGCGTTGCCGTTGTACCTACGCTTATGATTTTTCTGTTTAAATTCCTTAACAGGGATTCAAGGAAGTCAACGGTAATATTCATCCATTCTTCATGCATGGTGTGGCCTTCCATCGTTGCAGATTTCACCGGCTTGAAAGTGCCTGCACCCACATGGAGTGTAGTGAAAAGTGCTGGAATATTCTTTTGGTGAAAACGATTCATCATTTCATTAGTGAAATGAAGCCCGGCTGTTGGCGCTGCTACTGACCCCTCATGAGCAGAATAGACAGTCTGGTAATTGGTTTCATCTTCTTTGCCGGCGGTGCGTTTTATATACGGAGGAAGCGGAGTAACACCGGCTGCACTGATCACTTCTCCCAAAGAAAAATGTGATGGCATCCATGAAAACCGAACTACATACGCGTCAGGGTGTTTTTCCATCAATTCGGCATGAAGAGTTGCCTCCACTCCATCAATCATGATCTTTTTGGTAAGTTGTTTTTCCTTCCACTTGCCTGCCTTGCCGATCATGCATTTCCAAAGCGAACTTTCTTTCTTCTGAAATAACAATTCATAGTCGGTGCCCCCTTCGTGTGGTTCTAAACAAAAAACTTCGATGGTGGCTCCCGTTGTTTTTTGAAATAGAATTCTTGATTTGATTACTTTGGTGTCATTAAAGACAAGCGTAGCATCAGCAGGCAGATGTTCATCGAGGTTGCAGTAAATGTCTTCAGAAATATTCCCCTTGTCAAATATCAGCAATTTGGAACTGTCCCTGGGATAAGCAGGAAAAAGAGCAATTCTGTTTTCAGGCAAATCGTAGGTAAAATCCTCTATCGATAAATCTTTTGGGTGCATGGCTGCAAAGTTGCGGCTTTTGAAATAACTATTAAGTGAGAAAGAGGCAATCCCAAATGAATTGATGACATTTTTGATTTTTTACGATAATATCCTGATCATCCATTCATTAACCCACAAATATCAGGATTATGAAATCTTTCTTACTTACAGCTATTTGCTCAATCATTACTTTCACAACCATTGCCCAGGCACCTCCTTCCGGAAGTTTTGGTGGCTTTGTTGACGCTACACCTGTCATCCGTGATGAGATACCTGCCGGGGTACGCCAAGAAATCAATCAAAAGATCAGGGAGAATATTGTGATGCTGGCTAAAAAAGGAATCACTACGGAGACAGTGCTTCGGAAAGGCCCTACAGCTACATCCTTCGGTTTTCCTTTGCGGCAGGCTCCAGGGTTCAATGATCCGGGCTTTTATGGTATCAGCAATTTTGTTGATGTGGATCCAACTACGGGAGCCAAGGACTTCAATTGTGGTATTCGAACTTATGATGCGCACGCTGGGACTGACTTTTTTACGGTACCCTTTTGGTGGAAGAAAAAGAATGAGAATGCTGTCGAGATTGTGGCAGCTGCTGATGGAATAATCGTAGCCAAAGCACAAACACGGCCGGATACCGTTTGTGCCAACTGCCCGGCAGGTGCTCCGGATGACTGCTTCAAGTGGAATGCTGTTTATTTAAAGCATGCAGACGGTACAATATCTATGTATGGTCACATGAAGCAGAATTCACTCACTTCCAAAGTGGTGGGAGATGCAGTTTCTAAAGGAGAATTTCTCGGAATTGTTGGCAGTTCCGGAAATTCATCCGGCCCTCACTTACATTTCGAAGTTTGGCAGGATGATACTTTTACCAATTTGCTGGATCCATGGGGTGGTACTTGTAATCCGGATGGTACCGCGTCGATGTGGGATACACAGGAGCCTTATTATAACCCAAAGATCATTAAAGTAATGACCGGCTCCGCGCTTCCGGAAATAAAGCAATGCTACAATGGAGAAGAAGAAAAGACTTTCGCAACGTCTGATTTTGCATTAGGACAGGATGTAGTATATGTGACATCATTTGTAAGAGACAACAGGGTGGGAGGCCCCAATTACAAACTGGCGGTTTTTAATCCGAATGGAACTACCAAGTATAGCTGGACACTAAATGTTTTTAATGGGTTTTACCCATTCGCATGGTTCTATTATACATTTCAGCCTTCAGAATTCACAATACCAGGGACATATAAATTCAGGCTTACCTATGGTACAGATGTTGAAGAAGTTTCGTTCAACCTGCTGAACCCTGCGCCACTTGATCTGATAAGTTTCAATGCAAGAAGCAATAAGGATCTTGTGTCTTTGCAATGGAGTACACAGAATGAAGAAAATACCGACCGGTTTGAAATTGAAAGAAGTTCTGATGCCAGTCATTTTATCAATATTGGTTCTGTTGCTTCTGTGGGAAATGGTGTACCCGGCACTCACAACTATGGCTTCAAAGATGAAGTCGCGGTGCCGGGTATTAATTACTACCGATTGAAAATGGTGGATAAAGATGGTAGATTCAAATACAGCCTTACCGAAAAAGTAAATTATGAAGGACTTGTACAGGTGAAAATGTTCCCTAATCCTGCTGATCAATTTATTAATTTACAAAATGTGGGTGTCTTTAAATCTGTAACTATTACCAATATGAGTGGTAGAAAACTAATGCAACAATCGGTCCACTCAAATGACTGTAAAATCGACATCAGTTCACTGCCTAAAGGTGTGTATGTGGTTCAGTTGATGAGTGGAGAGAGGCAACTCCAAATGAAATTGATTAAGAATAAGTAGTAAAACTGAAAGGCTTGGTGTAATACTCATTGAGATTTTAATGGTGCGTTAGAGATTGTGTCTTACTGCTGCGGAATGAATTATGAATCAATGTCGTTTAGTAAAGGAGTAGGTCATGGCGAGGAGGAACGACGAAGCCAACTCGAATCTGGATCGTGTTTGCCTGGCTGTTTAGTGCACTGGCAGACAGGTTTCATTCCTCTTCGTTCCCTTCGCAATGACGTGTCAACGAAAGCGCTTAACTAAACGACATTGGATTATGAAGTAGAAATTTTGCCGTGATGTAGAGATGATGCGTTGAACCGGCGATTTCTTCTATTACGATTTTTCATTTTCCTGTTACTCCGCAGTTGTGGATACAACTCACATTCTGTCGATGTAAGTAACTGACTAACGTAGAACATCTACGATTTCTCCGTGAAATTACCTGACGACCAAAAGTATTTTTGCCCTATTTCACAATTATTCGGCGAATGGTGATTTGCCGCGAAATAAAACACTTTCATAGCCGTTTATGATTAGGTAAGACCCTAAAAATCCGAGCTATGAAAACCTTACACAAGGGATTAGCTATGCTGATCCTGTTGATAATTTCAGATTCACTCTTTGCCCAGACAGACAACTTGCGGCGATCACCGATGTTTAAAGACATTGGAGACCGCGTACCTGCTGCACTTACAGAATTGGAAAAAGCATTCGATGCAAAGCCCGGCACTGAAGTTAATTTTAAGTTTCGCAATCTCGCCTTCTCAGGTACTGTTATCAGTTCTGTGAAGAAGTATGAGAATCTTTATAGCGTTATTATCGAAAGCAAATCTCTGAATAATACACTGCTATCAATCAGCAGGAGAATCAACGATGACAAGTCCATCACTTATGTCGGACGCATTCTGAATCAAAAAGCTGCTGATGGTTACGAACTCGTGAAGAATACGGATGGCAGCTACACATTTCATAAAATACTTACCGAAGAATTGATCCAGGATTATTAATGGATAACCCTGAACATAACATCCGAAATATCCTAAGCCATGAAACCAGTTACTACCTTGATCCTATTACTGCTCATCACAGGATTAGCATTCAGCCAACCGAAATTGAGCAGTTATCCTTCAGCCAGGTCCACCATTTTTTTGGACTTCGATGGTCAGTTTGTGGAGGCTACGCCCTGGAACGGAGGGAAGTCATTTTATTGTGCTCCGGCAGGTCTGTCAGATGCACAGATCACTGAAATTTTCAATAGAGTATCTGAAGACTTCCGCCCTTTTGATTTGAATATTACTACAGACTCTTCAGTATTTCTTGCTGCTCCGCTCGCTCAGCGCATAAGGGTTATTGTTACACCCACCAGCGGTTGGTACACTGGTGTAGGTGGCGTTTCTTTTACTCGTTCATTTACATGGGGGGATGGTACGCCGGCTTTTGTATTTCCTGACCGGCTCGGATGGAGCCCGAAGATTATTGCAGAGTGTTGCTCGCATGAGAGTGGACATACACTGGGATTGTCGCATCAGGCAAAGTACAATGAAAGCTGCGCATTGGTTACTACATACAATGATGGATTAGGTACTGGCCAGATAGGCTGGGCACCGGTAATGGGCAACAGTTATTACAGAAATTTCAGTGGTTGGAATAATGGCCCTACACCAAGTGGCTGCACAGCAGATCAGGATAATCTTTCTATTATCACAGGCATCAACGGGTTTACATACAGAGCCGATGATCACAAAGACAATCCCGTGGATGGAGCATCAATCATTCAAAAAGAAAATAATTCTATACAGGGAGATGGCGTCATTACAACAAGTTCAGACATAGATGCATTTCAATTGAATATTCTGCAACAAGGCAATTTGAGTCTCACTGCCAAACCATTTTCAGTTGGGGTAAATAATGAAGGAGCCAACCTTGATGTGATGCTTCAATTGTTAAATGATCAGTACCAGGTAATTGCTACTTATGATCCTCTTGATAAGTTAGACGCATCAATTGATACGGTATTGAATGCGGGCAGGTATTATGTAATGGTGAAAGGAACGGGCAATCAGTATGCGTCCAACTATGGTAGTCTTGGTTCCTATACGCTGTCAGGTAATTTCTCTCCTCTTATGGTAATGCCAATTTCAAAATTGGAACTGAAAGGATTTGAAGATCACAATAAACATCGTCTTGTATGGGAAATTATCTGTGATGAAAGTATCGCATCACAGGAAATACAGGTGTCAGCGAATAGTAATGATTTTAAGAAGTTAGCTGTCGTGTCTGAAACTACCCGGTCTTTTGAATATACTCCTTTATTAAATGGGAACTTGTATTACAGGATCAAAGTAACGACCCAGGCAGGCAAGATCAGCTATTCCAATATTATGAGTATAAAAAGTACTGCTCATGAAAATGAGATTACCATCAGGTCAACTATTGTGAAGGATAAAATCGAATTGAATTCACTGAAACCGTTTGCTTATTTGCTAACTGATTTAACCGGAAAAATTTTGAAAAAAGGCAATCTGCCGGAAGGGTTCAGCGTTATTAATATCTCAAATTCCCCTAACGGAATCTATATCATCCAAATGATCAGTAACTCCCAAAGATCGACTCAAAGAATTGTAAGAATGTAAGGTAGATTCATGTGTAAGTTAAGGGTCAGCGTTAGGGGCTGGCCCTTTTTGTTTCGACATGGTATAACATGAATCATTATTCGTTTTGCCAGGATTGGGAATACACTTTCGCTTCTCAAAACTCCTCTGGCGCGAGTGTTCACCAAAGGTGATCACTTGTGACTCAATCAATTCCTCACGGATTTTATCCGTGATTTCATAATACGTCTTGCATGATACATTAATACATCTTGATTGAATGCAGTGAAGTACCATCATCCTTCAGTAATTTTATTTTCGGACAGAGTCCGGTGGAATTAGCAGGCACGAGTTACACGTGTCCGCATGGGCGGAAACTCGCGACAGAAGAACCATTCAAAACAAACATTACACAATTTAATGCTATTGCTTTTACTCTTCCTGATGAGTTGTTTTACATAATCAGCCTCACAAGTCCAAATGAATTAATACGAAAATGAAAAATATCTAAGACCAATATTTATTTATTGGTTTTTTTGTTGTATTTTTGGTCTTAAATAATA
>JBDHYH010000061.1:0-23171 GCA_039811325.1 Chitinophagaceae bacterium
TGCGCATCGCGCCCAAACATTTCATCATCTTTATCGGTACGTTGCTGATCTTCCAGCGGATATTCTTTTCTCATCGGGAAGTAATCCATCTCTTCTGCGTTCAATATTCTCTTCAGATTCGGATGGCCTACAAAGTTGACTCCATAGAAATCATAAGTCTCACGCTCCATCCAGTTGGCGCCACTGAACAACGCGGTAGCGCTGAATACATCAGGTTTTGCGATTGGGGTGAATATCTTGTAACGCACACGAATGTTGTCTCTCATATTGTGCAGGTGATACACTACCGCAAGTTCCCTGTCTTCCTGGTCTGGATAATGCACAGCTGTAAGGTCCGTCATAAAACGGAATTGCAGCAAGTCATCGTCATACAAAAATTGCAACACTTTCAGGTTGATGTCTTTCTGAGAAGAAAAGGAAAGCATGCCATACGATTCTTCGAAGGCCAGTGTTTCCTCCCCGAATTTCTCTTCCAGTTTTTGTTTTATTTGGTTGTTGTCCAGCATTTACTTTTCTGATTATAATATGCCATAAGTTTTCATCAATTCCTGGTAGCGTTCTGAGTGGCGACGACGCAGGCTTTCCTTCCCTACCAAATCCTGTACGCGCATAAAGCCATCCAATACAGCTTCTGGGCGTGGTGGGCAACCCGGTACATACACATCTACCGGTATGATTTGGTCAATACCCTGCAACACAGAATAAGAATCAAATACGCCTCCGCTGCTCGCACATGCTCCCATCGCCAATACCCAGCGCGGTTCAGCCATTTGCAAATAAACCTGCTTTACAACCGGTGCCATTTTCTTGGCAATGGTTCCCATCACCATCAACAAATCACACTGACGTGGAGAGAAACTTACACGTTCGGAACCAAATCGAGCCAAATCATAATGCGCTCCCATCAATGCCATGAATTCAATACCGCAACAACTCGTGGCAAATGGTAACGGCCAAATAGAATTTTTTCTTGCCAGCCCTACCACATCATCTAATTTGGAAGCAAAAAAACCCTGACCTGCATAGCCATCCGGAGCTTCGCCGATGGTGTAAGGTTTTTCCAATGGTTTTTGGTGAACATTATATTGAACAGGCCTTCCCATAGTTATTTCTTTTATTAGTTAATCAATCTTCCCAATTCAAAGCTCCCTTTTTAAGCACATAAATAAACCCACAAATAAATAATCCTACGAACATTGCGACAGCCAGAAACCCTTCCCATCCTAAAGCTTTAAAATTCACGGCGTATGGATAGAAGAAAATGACTTCCACATCGAACAATACAAAGAGGATCGCAACCAAAAAATATTTGATAGCCATTGGTTGGCGGGCATTGCCCTGTGATTCTATACCACTTTCAAAGTTGACAAGTTTATCTGCAGTTTGTCTCTTGGGGCCGAGTAATGAAGTAGCCACGATAATGCCACCAACCAAAACGAGTGCAAACACAAGTTGGAGTACTATCGGAAGGTAGTCAATTGAATTGCTGATCTGAAGCAGTGTTAAATGTGTGGTCAACAAGGGATTAAAAAATTTTGGCAAAAATAGGATACAGAAAGGAATTAAACGAAAGATGATTTTGCTGATATAAGGGAAGGGATGAATTATGAGAAGTACGTTCCTACACCGAAACGTTCCAGAATTTCGGTCAAGGCAAACACCACTCCGGCAGGCAGGTTCAGGAGCAACGATAACGGGCTTGTTGAGTAAAAAAATCATTAAGCCCTTAGAATTCCAAACCCGGTAACCAATTTTCTTTTACTACAGCCCTGTTCATCTCACCTGATTCCCAAATTTGAAAAAAGCCCCTGGTACTCCGGATTATCCGGATCGAGTTTTTTCAATTTAGTTGCATAGAAGATAGCTTGCTGAGTTTGATTATCCTGCAGGTAAATATAAGCCAATGCATAATAGAGGGAGGCCGAATTGGGATCAGTCTTAATCCCTGCATCAAGTACCTCAATTGCCTTACTCACATTACCTGATTGCTGTAATAATAACCCATAATTATAATAAAATCTTGGGTTATCAGGATGGAGTCTGAATCCTAATTCAAAATTATGGAGGGCTGCTTCTTTATTTCCCATCTCATTGTGAAGCAATGCCAGGTTATAATAGATCTGAAAATTCTTATCATCAATTTTCTTTGCCTGTTCCAGCACTTTCAACGCTTCAGTGTTTTTTCCCTCCCTGTTATAAACTGTCGACAAATTAATTCTTGAAAGATTAGCCAGGCTGTCTTTCTGAATAGCCCTCAGGTAAAATGTTTCGGCATTCTTCAGATCATTCATCCTCGAAAAATAATCACCGATCACAATATTGCCATGAGCAAAATCCGCCTGGTGAAGTTTATAATTGTTAAGTTCAGACATGGCAGTGGCCAAAGCACTTTGGTATTGCGCCGGAATATTTTCTTTGGGAACATTTAAAAGCAGATCGGCAGCAGCGATCCTTACAGCACGCACTTTATCATTCAGCAAAGGAGCGATTACATTCAGTTCACGGCTAAATGGAAAATTCATCAGGCTTCTCAATGCTTCATAACGTATTTGAGCATTCCCATTTTTGAGATGGCTCAGCAACAAATTGAAACTGGTTTGCGATGAGATGTTTCCAAGATAGTTCAATGCCGTTGCCTTAATGATAGATGGTACTGATGTATCCGCAAGCAGTTTGCCCAGGTGTTGTTCACTTGCTGCATTCAACCTGCTCCCCGGTATCAGGTCTTCTGAAAAGTGGTATTGCCTCTTAGCCCCAAACCATTTCGAAACAGCATCAGCAGCCCACTGAGCCGTCTTTTCTTTATGACAACTATTACAGGTATTGGGTGTACCAAACTTCACAGAAAGGTCAGGTCGTGGCGCCCTGAAACTATGGTCACGCCTCAGATCGTTACCCATATAAGTTCTCTGGCTCATGTGGCAGTTAATACATTGTGAACCTGCTGTATTCACTGCATGAAATGTATGTGTGGGTTCATCGTAAGTTTTTGCATGGCATTGAAGACACAAATCATTGGTGGTAAAATAGGTTTTACCGGAATGCGGGTTATGGCAATTACTGCATTCCACACCACGCCGGTACATCTTGCTTTGCAAAAATGAACTGTATTCATAATCCTCATCCCGGATCTGGCCATCAGCAAAATATCTTTCTGTAGTAGGGACTACAGGAATAAAATTATCCAGTAATTCTTCGCTTGCCACCAGGTTAGCGCTGATATTACTCTTTACCGAATGGCAGGGTGCACACATATTGATCTGTTGATGTTGTTCATTTCCGGACGCCAAATAAACTGCTTTGTTATCCGGTTTCTTTCCCTTCCGATATGATTCGCTGTTAAAAAAGTCAGCATGAAGCTTTCCGGGACCGTGACAGACTTCGCAACTCACATTGATGACGCTGTAAGTGGTGTGGTAAGTGTCAGTTTGGATATCATAATTCTTTTTCAGATCAGTGCTGTGACATTCTGCACACATCGTATTCCAGTTTTGAGCATTACCTGTCCAGTTGAGCCAGTCGTGAGGGTTTATCTTCTGTCCGGTATATTGATGAAACCACTTATTCTGTCGGCTGTCCCAACTCACGCGGGTAGCCTGCAATCGGCCGCCGGGAAAAGCGACCAGGTATTGCTGTAAAGGATGATAACCGAAAGTGTATTTTACCTCATAGTCATGATTTCTTCCATCCTCCCCCTGTGTATTAATAATGAATTTGTCACCTCTTTTAAAAAAAGTACTCTTTACTCCGTCTGCCGAAAAACTTACATTACTAAAGTTTCCCAATACAGTGGAATCATTGGGTTCCTGCATGGCTTTGAAATGATCTGATTTTGTCCAGTCATTGTATTGCGCTGCATGGCAACTCTTACAACCTTCGTCACCAATGTAAGTATTCACAACAATCGATTCTTTTTCCCTGTCAGCATTATTCCCCGAACATCGGCCAACCAAAATAGCAGTCGTAAAAAGCAGTATGACAAGCAAAGCAAGGGTCGATATCCGATTCATGATAATTATTCTGAAAAAAAATGCTGAATCTAAAAATAATAAATTGCCGGTTAAAATATTTTTTGGTTAATCAAAATCTCCAGGTTATCATGTTCGTAAATGTTTTTTACAAAAAAGCAGCCGGGCAAAGAAAAGAGAACTTGTTTACCCATTAAAATATCGTTTACAGGTTACCGTTACTTTGTTCCCTTAAAGGGTTTTGTGCCCAGGTTCAGAATCCCGGTTTATTAAATATCCGGGAAATACAGAGATTCTCTACCCTAACGCTTTTTGAAGTGCTTCTTTATCTAAATGATTTTCCCAACGGGAAACTACAACACAGGCTACTCCGTTTCCAATTACATTTGTCAATGCCCTGCATTCAGACATAAACTTATCAATTCCCAAAATTAATGCCATTCCTTCCAGGGGAATCTCCGGAACAACCACGAGTGTAGCAGCCAAAGTAATGAAACCAGCCCCTGTAACTCCTGCGGCTCCTTTTGATGAAAGTATCGCCACCAACAATAAAGTCATCACATGGCTGAATTCAAGATGAATATTACAAGCTTGTGCTATAAAAAGCGCAGCCAATGTCATGTAGATATTTGTGCCATCAAGATTAAACGAGTACCCGGTAGGCACCACCAGGCCCACTACTCCCCTCTCGCAACCGGCCTTTTCCAGTTTATCCATCAATCCGGGCAGAGCCGGCTCTGAAGAACTGGTACCCAATACCAGGAAAACTTCTTCCCTGATATACCTGATGAATTTAAAAATATTAAACCCATTGTATTTTGCTACTGCACCGAGTATGACAACAATAAATAAGAATGAAGTAACATAGAAAGTAACTACTAATTTCCCCAAGTAAAACAAAGATTCAATACCATACGCTCCAATAGTGAAGGCCATAGCTCCGAAAGCCCCTATCGGAGCTAATTTCATCAAGATCTCCACGATCTTGAACACCGGTGTTTTCAATAATACCAGGAAGTTTGTAATCGGCTGGCTCTTTTCAGCTGTTAATGCAAGCCCGATACCAAAGAGTATGGCAACGAGTAACACCTGGAGGATCATATCTCCGGTAATAGGGCTGAATAATGATGTTGGAATGATATTGAAAATAAAATTTGTAATGGAATTGTCTTCTGCAGCAGTTACATATTTTGCAATCCTGGAAGTATCGAGGGTTTTAGGATCAATGTTAAGCCCTGCGCCGGGCTCCACCAGGTAACTTACTACTAATCCGAGTATCAATGCCAAAGTAGAGAAGATCAGGAAATAGATAAGTGCTTTCCCTGCTATGCTTCCTACCTTTTTTAAATCATTCATTCCGGCAATTCCGGTGGTAACAGTCAGAATAATTACCGGGGCAATAATCATTTTCACCAGTTTGATAAAACCATCACCCAACGGCTGCATAGACTTACCCAAATCAGGATAGATGTAACCCAGCGTAACTCCTAAAACGATGGCGGCAATAACCTGGACATACAGGTATTGATATATTTTTTTTGGTCGGGAAAATTCTCTCTGCCTTATAGTGGCGTCCATAAGAATAGAATTGATTGCAGTTGTAAAACAATAAAAATAGTGTAAAGAAGAATATACTTTTGAAAAAGGCATGATCAAACTCGCCTTCGGCAAATACGTAAAAAGAAAAATATGAATTACCGATGAAGCCCAGCATATTTTTGTTGGCCAACTATGACCACACACAGGTCCTTATTCAATTCTAAAGGAAATTCAAAAACAAATGCGGAATTATTCTTCGCATACTGCCACCAGCCATTTCCAATGATACTCTATTTCGCCTGCACCAAAAAAGAAGAAAGAAGAAAACAACCGACAACCTCTCGCTTACCAGCTTCCTCCCCCACCGCCGCCAAATCCTCCACCGCTGAATCCGCCTCCGCCAAAACTTCCTCCTGAAGAGCCTGAAGATGCCGGTGCACTGTAAAAAGTTTTGCTCATTTGGTTCATCGAATTATCCAGGCTGTTCATGAACATCATGGTGTTGAATGGATGGCCGGAATAATTACCGGAATACCACGATGGTGGCGGCACATCAAGGCCTTTCAATTTATCCTTCCATTTATCTGCCATATCAAATACGATAGCGTAGGGAAGCACTTTGTCGAAGTAATTCGGGTCTTGTTTCAGAAATTCGGCCAGGCGGTCTTTTTCAACTGACTTGATAAATTCTTTAAAGCCCAACAATTTCTGATACAGTTCTGTTCCCTTCACAGTCTTCTTTCCCATCAGCGATCCGTAGATAATAATAAAAACCGATCCCAGAACAAAAGAGAGCCATTTCAAAAAATCGAGTGGATAATCTGAAAACAACTGTATCAAAGAAGGAATGAAAATAAATAAACCTCCTATGGGCAGCAATGTGGCGAATCCCCTGCTGTAGGTGGCGTAGTAATGAGAAACACTAATCTCTGATTCCAATTCCTTCTTCGCCTTATTCATCGTTTTGTAAAAACTATCTTTAAGCGTGCTGAGCTGAACCGTATCCCCCGATTCAAACAATCCATCGAACATGGTTTTTTCAAATGTATCAGCATTCGCACCCAGGTTTTTCACTTTTACAAATTCATACTCCGTATCCTTCAGTAATCCAAATAATTTCTTTTCCTCTATTTCATTAACTTTCAGATATCCTCCTGCGCCCCAATATGGGATCAATGCAGTAAGGTCTCTTCGATTCAGCCTGCCATCAATAATATATCCGGGTATTGATGGGCTTATATTTCCGGGAGGGTAGAATTCTGTCTGCACTGTGACAGGTAAGTCCTTTCCCCATTTCTTCCAGACTCCGTGCATCAGCAGGAACACAGCCGGTATGAGTAATAACCAGCCTTTGCCCATCGTGCTGTAATCCGGTTTTGCCAGGTAATCCTTAGGCATTTTTACTCCGGCAGTGATACCTTCATAAGGTTTCAGTGAATGTGTTAGCGTTCCTTCGAGTGTATGATCATCAATCATTCTTGTGGCCGTAGCATTTTCCCTGCTCCCAAGAGGGCCTGTGGCTACAAACCAGGAAGGTGTTTCTGAAAAAGGTTTGTAGAATGTAATTGTAAAATGTGCTTTTTGAATTTCAACATTCCATTCATTTCCCGTGAGGTTGAAATACAATTCTGAATGATTAGGAAAAAAGTTGACAGCCCCATAGATCGTGTAGCTGATTTCATACAGTTGGTCACCATCCACTTCACTATTCTTGGATCCGATCCTGATGGATTCATAATCTCCATCTGTCTGTACCTTAGAACTTCGCCCTTTTACTGATATATTCTTAATCTTCGTGTAGCGGTACCCGTTATGCACCCACTCCATATCCGCCTTCTCTGAACCTTCCGGTAGATTTTCCAGTTTGTATTTAAATGGAATTTTCCGGTAAATACCATGGCGTGGCTCAGTGAAGTGCACCAATATCTGTTCTTTCACATCCAGTGATGCATTCTCATTAACCGTTACGGCGACATCAAAGTTCTTAATGTAGAAATATTCCTGAGCATGCAGAACTGGTGTAGCGCCAAAAAGGATTGCGCAGAGAAAAAGGATTTTTTTCAACATGGGTGTCAAAACTTTACTTCTACATTCCTGGCCTCTTCCGGATTCTCTAATTCGTAGAATTCTCTCTTAGAAAACCCCAGCATTCCAGCGACCATCACTGCAGGAAACTGCTGGATGGCTGTATTATAATCTCTGACTGTAGCATTGTAATAACGCCGCGCATTTCCCAGGTCGCCTTCTATATTTTGCAATGCGGTTTGCAACTCCAGGAAGTTGGCGCTTGCTTTCAGATCAGGATAGGATTCAGCTACAGCAAATAATTTTCCCAATGCGCCACTCAATACCTGGTTGGCTTCTGCCTGGCCCTTCACATCACCCGGCGCCACATTTGCTGCGGCTGTTCGTGCTGCAGTCACCTCTTCAAAAGTACTCTTCTCATGTGCTGCATATCCTTTCACTGTGTTGACAAGATTGGGAATCAGGTCAAATCTTTTTTTCAGAAAAACCCGGATATCACTCCAACTGTTGTCCACCTTCAGCCTGAGCTTTACCAGGCTGTTGTACATTCCGATAGCCCAAATGATTAATAAGGCAATGATGCCCAAAACGATCCAGAGCGCTGTCATGTTAGTTTGTTTATTGGTGAAAAATTGTAATCCGAAGATAAAGATAATTGGGAATGAAGAATGGAGAATTGTTAATGGATAATGGTGAATGCGGAATTGCAGAAGTTTGGGAAAGATAAAATTACCTGCGTATTAGCGGTTATTAATAGAACAATCATTGAACTGCAGCCCAAATGTGAGTGTCATCTTGATCCACCACGGCGGAGAGGGAACTGCTCAATCGTTGCAATAAAAAATAAACTTACAATTAGCAGCAACCCCGCTTCGGCCCGCTCAGCAACCATGCTTCGGCAGGCTCAGCAACCGCGCTTCGGCTCGCTCAGCATTCAGAATCGAACAACATTCCAACCTCCCAGCGTAACAACGTAACAACGTAACGACCTCTCAACCTTTCCGCCACCTGATCAATACAGCCTGCAATAATTTCTTTTACTACCAGCAAATTATTTTAGAAATTCGCCGCCAACACAATCAGATTTCTTGAAAATATTCTAACTATTTCAGAAAATAATAAAATCGAGCATTCAAAATTTGTATCGGGATCTTTGCAGATAAGCATTCTCAATAAACCATTCACAATTAACCATTCATAATTCCAAAAGTGTCTATCTCTATCACCATCATCCTCATCGCCATTACTGTTATCGTTTCATTGATCGCCTTTGGTTCACGCCAAATCATGGATGACCTCATCTACTACCCTGCAGTTATCAATAGTAAGAAACAATACTACCGTTTCGTCACGTATGGATTTATCCATGCAGACCTCATGCATCTCATCTTCAATATGTATGCGTTTTATCTTTTTGGCCAATACATGGAGCATGCGTTTGTAGCTTTGTTTGGCGACACACAAGGGCTGATCTTATATGTGCTGATGTATGTGCTGGCACTCATAGCATCCGTCATTCCTGATTATGCGAAGTACAAGAACAATTACCAGTACAGAAGCCTTGGTGCTTCAGGAGCGGTTTCAGCAGTGGTGTTCGCATTCATCATCCTGAATCCCATGCAGGGCATAGGTCTGATCTTCATTCCCTTTCTGATTCCGGGTTTCCTGTTTGGATTTTTATACCTGATCATTTCCTATTACCTCAGCAAAAAGGGTGGTTCCGTTATCAACCATAACGCTCATATCTGGGGTGCTGTATTCGGGATGGCTTTTCTGATCTTGTGTGGTAAATTTTTCTCAGATTATCCGGTACTTCAAAATTTCATCAGCGAAGTAAAAAACTTCAAAATGGACCAACTGTTTCAGCGCTATTGAGCCTGCTGCACCTGTAAGCGCATCACCCTGGCTGTAGTATTCTTAATTTTAAAACGGTCATCAATCCTTATACCTGTTACCCACACAATTTTTTTCCGGGACTCCACTACCCATACCTTTTCCTTGTCGTTGATGCTCAGTTTTTGATCTATAAAAAAACGACTGAGTTTTTTTTTGTGTTTCATTCCTAAAGGATAGAAGTAATCGCCTTGCTGCCAGGGGCGCAGCAGTAGTGGAAACTCGATTTCACCTGCATCTAACAATGCAACTAACGCATCCGTTTCAAATCTTGATCCCGACTGCCATTCTTCTTTGGAGATACGCATGATCCCATTTTGAAAAGATACTGTATGATCATCTTCAGAAATAAGAATGTGCTGAATGGAAGTTGAATGCTTTGGCGAAACGATCAGCCATTTCCTGTTTCTCAATACGCGGTGAGTTGATGAGTCGACATACTTTCCGCTTTCCGCATGTAACAAGTTGATCACATCCGGCAATTGCCCCGGAAAGAAATCATACTCTTTTAAAATTTCAAAAAGCACCGTCTTGTATGCCGGTGTTTTCAAAACCTTTAGAACAGGCAGGTGTAACTCGTCCCCTTTCTTCTCAACTAATTTCTCCCGAATCTCCGTAAGTGCTTTGTTGTACAAGATTTCAACATCCTGAAACCTCGAAAGATTATCCATCAGATTTTCCTCCACCTGCGGAAATACTTCACGGATAGAAGGAATCAATTTATTTCGAAAGTAATTGCGGGTGTATTTATCAGACTTGTTAGAAATATCTTCCACAAAATCCAGATGATGCCGATCCATGAATTCCTGAATCTCATTTCGCGTAGCAAATAATAAAGGCCGTCTGATCGTGTTATTCCTGGTAGGAATTCCCTGCAACCCGTGAATACCGGTGCCTTTGAAGAAATTCATTAGTAATGTTTCGATGGAATCATTGGCATGATGCGCGGTAAGGAGGCAGGCATTCTTACCGGCATCCTTTTTTGATTGCAATAAGGATTGAAACCAATCGTACCTCAGATCGCGTGCGGCTTCCTGGGTGGACAACCTGTTTTCCCCTGCATACTCCTTTGTGTCAAACCGCTGCAGATGAAACGGTACTTGATATTTTGCTACAAGCTGTTCGACAAAGCGTTCATCACGCAGGCTCTCCTCCCCCCGTAATTGAAAATTGCAATGGGCTATTTCGAAATTGAATCCCGATTGATGACAGAGTTCACACAATGTCACAGAATCAATGCCACCACTCACTGCGAGGATTAGCAGGTCATTCTTTTGGAATAAATTTCTTTCCCTGATAAAATTATTAAACCTGTGAACCAATGTCATATCTTCCAAAAATTATAAAGCAAAATTCCTGAAAAATACCGGACAGTTCTTTCATAATGGCTGCCAACCTTAAATTGTCTACCTCAGTAAGGTTTCTGGCCTCACGAAAATTCAATACATGATATCTTCCAGTGCAGAACGTAATTCACCTTCGGCATGCCTGTCACCTGCTTTTATCGATTCTTTGATTCCTCTTTTATATATCTCTTCCGCATGTGTAAACTCATTCAACCGTTCCAGCAATTTTCCCAAATGATAGTATGAACCTACATAACCCGGATCTTCAGCAAGTATTTCCTCAAATAGTAATCGTGCATCACCATCCCGTCCTAATTTAATATATTCCAATGCCAGTGCATGTTTCAGGAATAAATCACCGGGTGCATCCACCAGCATCTTTCTTATCTTTTCAATTCTGTCCACCAAATACTTTTTTACTTTTTTTATCCTTAGTATCTTCGCTCACCAAAAAAATCAGAGGAATGAAGATATTAGTCTGCATCAGTAAAACACCAGATACCACAGCAAAAATAGCTTTCACAGACAACAGCACGAAATTCGACGAAAACGGCGTACAATTTATCCTGAATCCTTACGATGAATGGTATGCGCTGGTACGAGCTATTGAGTTGAAAGAAAAAGATCCTTCTACTATCATACATCTGATCCACGTAGGCCCGGCAGAAAATGATGCCATCATACGCAAGGCGTTAGCATTGGGAGGCGATGAAGCCATTCGGGTAAATACCACTCCTGCTGATGATTATTCTGTAGCAGCTCAAATAGCGGCAGTAGCAAAAGAAAATCAATACGACCTTATCTTCACCGGAAAGGAAACCATCGACTACAATGGTGCTTCCATTGGAGGCATGGTGGCCGAATTGCTTGGTATGCCATACATTTCATTTGCTACAAAATTTGAACTGGCAGGTACAACGGCAACGGTTATACGTGAAATAGAAGGCGGTGCGGAAACAGATGAAGTAGCATTGCCACTTGTAGTGAGTTGCCAGGCGGGTGTAGCCGAGCAACGCATTCCAAACATGCGGGGCATCATGGGGGCGCGTACCAAACCCTTGAAAGTAACAGAACCCATCAATATCGAACCGCTTACTTCTGTAAAATCATTTGAACTGCCTGCTCCCAAGCAAGGTGTGAAGATGGTACCAGCCGACACACCTGAAGAATTGGTAAGGCTACTCCATGAAGAAGCCAAAGTGATCTGATCAAATTTTATCAAGACAAAAAAAGTATCATGAGCGTATTAGTATTTATAGACCAGAGCGAAGGCCACATAAAAAAAAGTTCTTTTGAAGCCGCTGCATACGGCGCAAAAATTGCAGAGCAATCAGGCACCACTGCCAATGGAATCGTGTTGGGAAAAGTAAACGATGACCTGGCTGCATTAGGAAAGTACGGATTGAAGACTATCTACCATGCTGATGATGACAAACTCAATCAACTGGATGATGAAGTATATACAGCAGTACTGGCCGGTGTAGTAAAGAGTTCAGGAAGCAATGTAGTCGTATTTTCCAACAACTTCAACGGTAAAGCAGTAGCGCCTCGATTATCGGCAAGGTTGCAGGCAGGATTGGTTGCCGGAGCGGTAGCATTGCCAGATATTACCAATGGGTTCGTTGTTAAGAAATCAGTTTTCAGTGGTAAGGCATTTGCCAATATTGAAATAAAGACAGACATCAAAATAATCAGCCTGAATGCGAATGCTTACAAAGCTGAAACACGGGAAGGAATTGCCGCCATTGAAAAAATAACTCCGGAAGTGCCAGTACGGAAAGTGACAGTGAAGGGTGTTGAAGTATTGAAAGGCGAAGTGCCATTGGCCGAAGCAGAAATAGTAGTGAGCGGTGGCCGGGGATTGAAGGGACCTGAGAACTGGGGTATCGTTACAGACCTTGCACAAGCACTCGGTGCGGCAACAGCATGTAGCCGACCCGTAAGTGATAGCGGATGGAGGCCTCATCACGAACACGTAGGACAAACAGGGCTTGCTGTAGCGCCCAATTTGTACATTGCTATTGGTATATCCGGTGCTATCCAGCACCTGGCAGGTGTCAACAGAAGTAAAGTCATTGTTGTTATTAACAAAGACCCGGAAGCTCCTTTTTTCAAAGCGGCTGATTATGGAATCATAGGTGATGCATTTGAAGTAGTTCCAAAAATAACAGAGGCAGTAAAGAAGTTGAAAGGGTAAGTACTTTCTTAAAGCGCATTGATTTTTTTACCTTTGCCCATAAAATAGACTCTAAGTGAGCGAGATGAAGAAAATAGAACTGGAAATTGTAGCATTGTCGCATAGTATCACTCAAACGCATTCTTATGCAGTAGTGCTGGGGGAGGTCAACGGAATGAGAAGGTTACCGATTGTCATTGGCGGATTTGAAGCACAGGCCATAGCAGTGGCACTTGAAAGGATGAAACCCAGTCGGCCTCTGACACATGACCTGATGAAGAATTTCATGCTCGCATTCAATATCGACCTGCACGAGGTGATCATCAATGATCTGCAGGAAGGAATATTTTATTCACGCCTCGTTTGCTCTACAGAAAATGAAACTGTCGAAATAGACTCACGTACTTCTGACGCGGTAGCGCTTGCTGTCAGGTTTGGTTGCCCGATTTACACTTATGATCATATCCTCGAAAGCGCAGGAATCGTGAAGGAAGAAGAGGAGGTCCAGAAAAAAGTAGTCGTAACGCATGACGAGTCCACTACCAACGACCTGCAAAGCATGAGCATCAAAGAACTGGAAGACCTGCTGGCAGAGGTACTCGAGCATGAGGATTACATTCGTGCTGCCTCCATTCGTGATGAGATCAACAGCCGCAAGCGTTCCTGAGAAAAAATCTAAATCAATTTTCATCCGGTGATAGTGTTTCCAAATGCCAAGATCAACCTGGGATTGCATGTAGCCTCCCGAAGGGAAGATGGCTATCACAACCTGGGAACCGTCTTCTATCCCCTGCCCTTCTATGATGCATTGGAGATCATCGAAAATAAACGGTTTTCTTTTGAGTCAACAGGAATCCCTTGCGGCGATGATGCAGACAATCTGTGCACCAAAGCTTTTCATTTACTGAAAAAAGATTTCCCTTCCATGCCGGAGGTAAAAATGCATCTTCACAAGATGATCCCGGCAGGTGGCGGATTAGGTGGTGGCTCAGCAGATGGCGCATTTACACTTTTATTGCTGAATGAAAAATTTTCTCTCGGGTTGGATAAGGTAACACTGTGCGAATATGCGTTACAGTTAGGAAGTGATTGCCCATTTTTTATTATCAACCAACCATGCTTTGCGTCCGGGCGTGGTGAAATACTCAGCAGAATTCCACTGTCTCTTCAGGGATATTTTCTGCTGCTGGTAATGCCCGGAATTCATATTTCGACAAGAAGGCTTTTCGAAGAAATTCAAATATCAAAGCCGGACGATCAGGTAGCGGAGGTAATCCATCGCCCCATCCGGGAATGGAACGGACATTTGAAAAATGATTTCGAGCCTGTAGCTTTCAGGATGTATCCTGAATTGGAAAAAATAAAAACCCAACTCTACGAGGCAGGAGCCGTTTACGCTTCTATGACCGGAACAGGTAGTACTATTTTTGGAATATTCGAAAACCGAATTTCCTTACCAGAAAATCTCAATTACCATTCTGTCCTGTTACCACTATGAATTTATAGTAATAATCAAATTAGTATCGCTACCTTTGTCAAAATTCAGGACGTGATCTATTTAATGTCATTTCTTTCGCTCAACTTAGATTTCCTCGATCATCAATAGGCATACCGCCAATCCTATCCTGCTACTTTTTATTTTCTCATTTCTTCTAAACATTATTTATTATGATCGATCAATCTTTGAATACAACTGAATATTATATAGACCAGGAAAGCCATTATGGCGCACACAACTATCATCCCCTCCCTGTCGTACTTGAACGCGGACAAGGAATTTACGTATGGGATGTGGAAGGAAAAAAATACTTTGACTTTCTCAGCGCCTATTCTGCCGTCAACCAGGGCCACTGCCACCCGGATGTGATACATGCCATGACAGTGCAGGCACAGAAACTGACACTCACCAGCAGGGCATTTCATTCACAGGCGCTGTCTGAATTCACGCAGTATATCACCAACTATTTTGGATACGACAAAGTATTGCCCATGAATACAGGCGCCGAAGCGGTGGAGACCGCGTTGAAACTTTGCCGGCATTGGGCATACAGAGTGAAGAAAGTAAAAGACAATAACGCAAAGATCATCGTGTGCAGTGGCAATTTTCATGGCCGCACATTGGGTATCATTTCCTTCAGTTCGGACCCGACAGCTAAAAAAGATTTTGGTCCTTACCTCGAAGGCTTTATAACTATTCCTTACAACGATATAGAGGCTTTGAAAGATGCCTTGAAAGATGAGAATGTTGCAGGATTTCTGGTGGAGCCAATACAGGGAGAAGCAGGAGTGAATGTGCCTTCAGATGGATATCTCGCTGCTGCCAAAAATGCATGTGAAAAAGCCAATGTCTTGTTTATAGCCGATGAAATTCAAACCGGGCTTTGCCGTACCGGCAAAATGCTTTGCTGCGATCATGAAGATGTGCGTCCGGATATTCTTATTCTCGGAAAAGCATTGAGCGGCGGGGCTATGCCGGTTAGTGCGGTATTGGCCGATGATGAAATCATGCTAACAATAAAACCTGGCGAACATGGAAGCACTTATGGTGGTAATCCACTCGCATGTGCTACTGCCATCGCTGCCCTTGATGTTCTCAAAAATGAAAACCTTGCAGAGAATGCTGAGCGACTTGGAAAAATCTTTCGTAAAGAAATAGAGAATTTCCAATCACCTCATATCAAACTTGTTCGTGGCAAAGGCCTGCTCAATGCCATCGTTATTGATCACCCGGTGAAAGATGCTGCCTGGAAGTTGTGTATTGAGTTAATGAAAAACGGATTGCTTGCCAAGCCTACTCATGATGATAAAATCAGGATGGCACCGCCATTGATAATCCGGGAAGAAGAGTTGATGGAGGCGATTGGGATTATCAAGAGGAGTTTGAAAGTTTTGGATTAAATCCTAATATCTATCGAGTCAGGATTTCCAACCTCGGAGATTATTAATTATAAGGCGCTGCCGAGCGCCTGTTGAGACGCACGGCCGTGCGTCTCAACGAGTAATCCAGGATTCTCAGAATCAGAAAAGAATCGGAAAAATTAATCTCTGACTATTCAATCTTTCAATTCACTTCATATCCTCTGCACCAAATACAAGAGGGAGCAGGTCCGCCGCATTATTGATCACAAAAACTTTTCCCGTCATTCCACCAAGAATCACACGAATATTATGTGCGGTACGTGTTTGAAATTCATAGATCGACTGGCGGCAAATACCACAGGGGCTGATAGGCTTATTGCTGCTGCCTTTAATGTTATGATAGCTCACGGCCAACGTATCAATAGCCACACCCGGAAATAAACTGGAAGCAGTGGACATCAGTACCCGCTCGGCGCATATCCCGGCTGGGTAAGATGCATTCTCCTGGTTGGTACCTTTTACAACTTCACCATTCACAAGAAGCGCCGCAGCGCCTACCCTGAATTCAGAATAGGGAGCGTAGGCATTTGCTGTTTCTTTACGGGCGGCTTCGAGTAGTTGCCTGTCGCGTGTACCCAGTGTGGTTGAATCATCATAGACTTCCATTTCGATAGACAGATTTTCTTTCTTCATGCTGTTGAGGCTTTGAGTAATGAAAATTACGGCAATGAATTTTATTTAGGAGAAATAGTTTTGGGGAAATGTTGTATTGTATAGATGAATGATAGCATGGTTTGATTGTCAAATTGTTTCGAATCAGCCCTGGCGGATTTCTATCCTCTTTTCTTTTTTCACTTTTCCAAATACGAAAAATACCGTAATTTGCTACGAAATACATCGTAAATATGTCAAACAATGCTGCTATCAAGCCTACAGAAAGCGAGCTGGAAATCCTTCAAATACTCTGGGATGCCGGAGAAGCCACAGTGAGAGAGGTGCACGAAGTGCTTTCAAAAAGAAAAAGTGCGGGCTATACCACCACGCTGAAACTATTGCAGATCATGTATGACAAGGGACTGGTATCGCGTGATGACAGTATCAAATCTCATGTATATAAAGCTGCGGTCAGTCGCAAGAAAACTCAAAAGCAATTTCTCGACAAAATGATCAAAGGACTGTACAGCGGCTCTGCCGCTCAGTTGGTAATGCAGGCACTCGGACAGCAGAAGACTTCCAAAGAAGAAATAGACGAGATTCAAAAATATCTTGACGGCCTAAAAAAATAAAACAATGTACAGCCAACTGTTACATTCTCATTTATTGCAATCATTGGGCAGCGCCATCATTCACAGCCTGTGGCAATCACTTTTACTATTGGTTATTTACAAGGCGATTGTTTCACTGAAAAAAGATTTAACACCGGCAGTGAAGCATAACCTCTCTGCCATCTTTGTCATCCTCACGTTTGGGTGGTTCGTATTCACTTTCCAACAAAAATACTTTGCTCATAGTGTTTTTGTAACCGGTATTCCTATTGCAGGCACATCATCTGACAGCGCTTCTGTTTCGATCTTTAATATTCCTACAGAAATTGCTGCCGCACTTTCCATCGCATACCTCGTACTGCTGGCATTCCTGATGACCCGTCTCACCTTTGCCATTGCAAGAACACTTCGCGTTCATACCTCCAGCCTGGTTCCAGTAGATGAAGCGATCGCGGCATTTACAAAACATGCTTCCGGTATTTTAAAAATAAAAAGGAAGGTCACCGTCTGGATTGGAAAAAACATCTCTGTGCCTGCTACCATTGGATTTTTCAAACCCATCATCCTGTTGCCTGCGGTATGCCTGACACACCTCACTCCTCAACAAATAGAAGCGATCATTTTGCATGAACTCTCCCATATCAGACGCAATGATTTTCTTCTCAATTTGGTGCTGGTGGTGATAGAAACCATCCTGTTCTTCAATCCTGCGGTATTCTTCTTCATGAAAACAATCAGGGAGGAAAGGGAAAACTGCTGTGATGACCTGGTGCTCAGCAATAATTATGAACCACTTCACTATGCCAGGGCACTTCTCACCTTCAGCAAGGAGCAGGCAGCACATCAAAAACTCGCGATGAATGCAGCATCGCGCAAGCACCAACTACTGTATCGAATCAAAAGAATTACCGGTGGAGATTTAGAAAGGCCTGTACATTTCTCTGGCAGAATCATTGTATTCGCTTTGGTAGCCTTACTGCTTTTTTCTTTTGCCATTTTTACAAACCGGCATCAAAGTAAAATAGCAACCACTACCCCATCTTTAGTAAAAACTATTAGTACTACAACAGAAATCGAGCATTTCACCGGTCCTCAAGATTTCTCTCAAAATATACTTGCTGTAAAGAAGAAAATCAATCTCGCACCTAAAGAAAAATCTGTTTTGAAGGATACTGTCCAGGCACCTTTACAGTTACCTGACCTGAAGGATATCTCTAAAGAAATACAATTTGTAACCGGCCATTCACTAACAACTCCTTACCCAGCAGATAAAAAATTCTCAGACCAGTTTGAGAAAGAAACAAGCGTACAGTTGCAGCATGCATTGAAACAAATTTCAGAGGCAAAACTCGCTTCGTTGTTTGATCAAAAGAAGGTGGAGCAAGAAGGCATCTGGAGTGAAAAAGAATTGGCCTATCTGCAACAGTTCAGAAACAAATACGATCAGCAATTGGAAAAATTAATGGTTTCAGGCGATTCTATTCTTCTTCAAACCAACCGGGCCAATGACAACCTAAGGGAGATCATTCTGAAAGGAAAGAAGAGACTTAATGCAATCGGGAGTCCGCAAATCATCGTTTCTCCTGATGGCAACAAGAAGGTCAACCTGCGAATTGTAAAAGGCCTTAGAACCGCCGATATCTGAAAATTATTTCCCTAATACTTTTTCCAAAGTACTTCCCAACGCTTCACCACGAATATTTTTTGCAATGATTATCCCTTGCGGATCGATAAGAATGTTTTGCGGGATACTGGTGATATGAAACATAGTGCTCACTTCATTTTGCCAGCCTTTCAGGTCGCTCACCTGTGTCCAATCCAGTTTGTCCATCTTTACTGCATCCACCCAGGAATTGTGCGACTGGTCAAGGCTCACTCCTAGCACGGTAAAGTTTTTATTTTTGAACCGGTTATAATTAGCAACCACATTTGGATTTTCCATTCTGCACGGACGGCACCAGCTTGCCCAGAAATCTATCAACACATATTTACCTTTAAAGTCAGATATATTCACCGGTTCCCCATTCATATCCATTTGTGTGAAAGACTGAATCTTTGTTCCGATAGCTGACAATTTTTGAATATTGATCTGGGAAGCAAGTTGCTCCCCCAATTCCATTTCCCTGATTTTATTTGACACCTTCTTTAATGCTTTCTCAGCTTTGGCAGGGTCATGCGATGTCTGAAGCAATTGCGAAACCGCAAGCAGACTTACAAATGATTTTGGATTTTTCTCAATAAAAGATTCACACACCTTTGATATCTTTTCCACCTCATCATCAGTAAAACTTTGAGCCTGAAATGCTGATTCAAATGGTGCAAATTCAGATGCGAGCTTTTGATAATCTTCCTGAAGAGCAGAACCTGAGAAGGACAAATGGTCCAGCGAAGCTGATGTACCTTTTATTATGATGTGGCTGTTATCTACCAACAAAGGAATGGCAGGATCCTTATCATTAAAAACCAGGAACCTGAATTCCGGTTGGCCAACATGATTTCCTTTGATAAAAAAGGAATCATTTTGTAACACAGTCAGACTATCCAATCTATTTGTCTGTCGGTTGTAAAAGGAAACCTTAGTACCATCAGCAAATCCCGAAATGTTTCCTGAAATAGTGAATCCTTCATCTTGCGCCTGCATCAAAGTGGGGGCAAGAAAGAAAAAGAACAAAAGCAGATTTTTCATAAAGCGAAAATATTGGTTTTTGAGAGTAGAATCTTCAAGAGACCGTTAATTCATCATTCGTTATGAAATGAACGGATAAACCCTGCTGTTATTTTATCAATATCTCCACCATTCTTTAGTTGGTTAATGTAGGCGGTACCTGAGATCGCTCCATTCGTGTAACGGCAGGCCTGCCTGAATGTATTTGCATCCTTGATTCCAAATCCAACAAGAATCGGGTTATGCAGTTTCATTGCCTGAAGCCTCTTAAAGTACGCTTCTTTTTTATTCTCATCTGTGTCCCTGCCTGTAATGGATGAAGACGAAACAGCATAAATGAACCCGGTTGAAATAGAATCAATCATCCGGATTCGGTCAACGTCTGTCTCAGGGGTGATCAGGAAAACCATTTGCAACCCATTTGATTCCACAAATTTTTGATACTGCTCTTTATAAATATCGGGAGGCAGGTCAGGAATGATTAAACCACTGATACCACAAGCCGCTGCATCATTACAAAACTTTTCAAATCCGTATTGCATCATCGGATTCAGGTAACCCATCAACAGCAAAGGCGCTTTTGCCTCTTGTGTGAGATGTAACTGCTGTAGTTGTTCAAATAATTTTTTAATGGTCATTCCGTTCTGCAATGCCACCGCATCTGCTTCCTCTATCACAGGGCCATCTGCAACCGGATCACTGTAAGGCATACCTACTTCAATCAAGTCCGCACCGTTTTTCGATAATGCTCTGATGACAGTACACGTATCTTCCAAATGCGGAAAGCCTGCAATAAAGAATACAGATAAAATATTATTTTGCTTTTGCTTGAATAGTTGTTGTATCGGGTTCATTTTCGTTTAATCATTTGAGTTAGACATCAGATCCATGTATGCAGCCATATCCTTGTCTCCTCTCCCACTCACATTCACGACAATATTCTGGCCTTCTTTGATGGAAATCATTTTAAGCGCAGCAAGCGCATGGGCAGATTCCAATGCCGGAATAATCCCTTCTGTCCTGGCAAGTTCAAACGCTGCATCAACTGCCTGCTGATCAGTAGCAGCAAGAAATTCTGCCCGTCCTGTTTTGAATAAATAAGCATGGAGTGGCCCTATGCCCGGGTAATCCAATCCTGCCGAAATGCTATATGGTTCTATCACCTGGCCATCGGCTGTTTGCATCACGAGGCTTTTGCTTCCATGCAATACACCTTCACTTCCCAAAGCAGTAGTAGCTGCAGTCTCTCCTGAATCCACTCCCATTCCCGCTGCTTCCACAGCGATGAGTTGCACTTTTTCATCATCAAGGAAATGATAAAATGCGCCGGCAGCATTGCTTCCTCCACCTACACATGCAATGACTGTATCCGGCAATTCAGTTCCCGCCTGGTTTTTTAGTTGCTCACGAATTTCTTTGCTGATGATGCTTTGAAAGCGAGCCACCATATCAGGATAAGGATGCGGGCCTACCACACTTCCGATGAGATAATACGTTTCTTCAGGATGATTGATCCAATCGCGAATCGCTTCATTGGTAGCATCTTTCAAAGTCTTGCTTCCACTCTTTACAGGTACCACCTCACCTCCCAGCATGCGGATACGGGCCACATTCGGTGCCTGTCTTTGCATATCTTTTTCTCCCATGAAGACGATACAATCCAGCCCCATCAAAGCACACACGGTAGCAGTAGCCACACCATGCTGACCGGCGCCTGTCTCTGCAATGATGCGTTTCTTGCCAAGCCGTTGTGCCAGCAATACCTGACCTATCGTGTTGTTGACTTTGTGCGCACCTGTATGACAGAGGTCTTCACGTTTGAGAAAAATATTTCCTCCATATTTTTCCGAAAGTCTTTTAGCTAGGTACAATGGTGTAGGCCTGCCGGCATACTGATGCAGCAGATAAAGAAACTCCTTCTGAAATGATGCTGATTCGATAATTGACAGATTTCGATCCTGCAGCGCTTTTACGCTACTGTACAGCATTTCAGGAATATATGCTCCACCAAATTCACCATAATACCCCCTGCTATCCACACTGTATTTCATAATTGCTTTATTTGGTCATAAAATTTTTGAATCAATGAAATATTTTTATTTCCCGGAGCTATTTCGAACCGGCTGTTGATGTCCACTCCACAGAAGGAAGGATGCCTTATACTTCTTATCTCTGCCACGCCATCCGATGATATGCCACCGCTCAGGAAGAAAGGCATTGACTCCGGAACAGATCGCAGCAAATCCCATTCAAATTTTTTGCCGGAGCCACCATGCAATTTTGATTTGGTATCGAAGAGAAAATAATCACAGCAATCTTCATAATCTGCCAGTTCCGAAAAATTAAAACCATCGTGCAGGTGAAACACTTTGAGCACTTCCACATGCCTTTTTATCGCTTTGCAAAATGCAGGGTCCTCTGTTCCGCACAACTGCACTGCTTTGAGTCCATAGTCCATGATCTTTTCTTCAATTACATCTTTTGATTCGTTGACAAAAACTCCGGTTAACCTGCATTTTAGTTGAGCACCCCTTAATACTTCTTTCAAATTGCCGGCTCCGGCATACCGTGGCGATTCTCTGTAAAATATGAGGCCGCAATAGTCCACCCCCATTGCATCCAATGCAATGATCTGCTCAGGGGAACGCAAGCCACAAACTTTAATTTTCAAGGGCATCAATAAATTGTTTTAATGCAAGTGCCGGATCGGTTTGTTTCATAAAATATTCTCCCATCAGGAATCCTGAAAATTCATGCTGTCGCAATAACTGTATCGTGGTCACATCACGAAGCCCGCTTTCTGCTACACGCAAATGTTCGCCCAGTTGCTCAGCAAGCCGAATGCTATTCTCCACATCAACTTCAAAAGTTTTCAGATTCCGGTTATTGATTCCCACAGCCGTTATTGCATCACAAACATGATCCAACTCTGATTCTGTATGAAGTTCGAGTAAAACACTCATGCCCAGGTTTCGTGCCAGCAAAGCCAATTTCTTGACCTCGGGAGGTGTAAGGCAGGCGGCGATCAGCAGTATGATATCAGCACCTGCAGACTTTGCCTCCACCACCTGGTACTCGTCAATCATAAAATCTTTTCTGAGGACCGGTACACCATTTCCCCGAGCTGCGCTTAAATCATTCAAACTGCCTCCGAAAAACTTTTCGTCCGTGAGGATAGAAATAGCGCTTGCTCCATTTTGTGCATAACCTTTTGTTACTTCCGAAATATTCGCATCCTGATTGATCCAACCCAATGATGGTGACTTCCGTTTGAATTCTGCGATGATTCCATGCTTTCCCCTGTCGGTCAAAGCATCAGCAAATGAGAGGCATGGTTTTGAAAACAGATGATTTGATTCGAGTGTTCTAACAGGAGTTTGCTCCTTTCGAAGGGCCACTTCATGCTTCTTCTCTGCAACAATAATTTCTAAAATA
>JBDHYH010000062.1:0-23123 GCA_039811325.1 Chitinophagaceae bacterium
CCCCCCCCGCCTGCAAAAATGGGTGCATTTAAAATTGTCGCATTACCGCGATGCTTTTCAGGTTGTCTCAAATGTGGAGTTGGTCATTGCGAGCGGAGCGAAGCAAACTCACTAAAAACTTTATGGATTATGAAAGTAGTTTGCTTCGCTCCGCTCGCAATGACGAGATTTTGAGACCGCCTTACGTCTCGCTGTTCAGGTTGGTGTCCACCAAACCTGCGACAATTTTAAATGCACCCGCAAAAATTTTGGCTGTATTCATTAACACAATCGACCTTATATTTGCCCGCATGACAACAGAGCAATTAAAAGATATGAGAGACCGCCTTTTGGTTTTGAGGAGGTTTCTTTGACGTCGAAAACAGATTAGCCAAAATTGAAAATGACAAGCAGGTGTCATTGTCTCCCGGATTCTGGGACGATAATGAGCGTGCCACTTCTGTATTAAAGGAAATCAAATCCAACGAATACTGGGTACATATTTACAACAATGTTTCGCAAAAGATTGATGACTTCGCTGTGCTGTTCGATTTCTGGAAGGAAGGAGAAGCAGATGAAGCCGAAGTGAAAGATGCTTATGAGCAGGCAAATCTTGCCATAGAAGATGCTGAATTCAAGAGCACACTCAATCAACCGGAAGATGAGATGCCGGCCATTCTCCAAATCAACAGTGGAGCGGGTGGTACAGAGAGCCAGGATTGGGCGGAGATGCTGCTGCGTATGTATCGCATGTACGGTGAGAAGCAGGGATGGTCTGTTACAGAACTTGATTACCAGGCCGGGGACGGAGCAGGGATCAAAAGTGCCACGCTTCAGTTTGACGGCTCATTTGCTTACGGATTTTTGAAGGCAGAGAGTGGTGTTCATCGGCTGGTACGAATTTCCCCCTTCGATAGCAATGCGAGGAGGCACACGAGTTTTGCAAGTGTGTATGTGTATCCATTGATTGATGATACGATAGACATTAAAGTGAATCCGGCTGACATTGAATGGGCTTTTTTCAGGAGCGGCGGTGCAGGAGGACAAAATGTAAACAAGGTGGAGACGGCAGTGCGCCTTACCCACAAGTCATCCGGCATTATTGTGGAATGCCAGCAGGCACGTACACAGGGCGAAAATCGCGAAAAAGCTATGGCCATGCTGAAGAGCAGGCTCTATGAAGAAGAAATGCGCAAACGCCAGGAAATAGCCAATGCGACAAAGGCCAGCAAGAAAAAAATTGAATGGGGCAGCCAGATCAGGAGTTATGTATTTCATCCTTATAAAATGATTAAAGATCATCGCACCGATTATGAAGTAGGAAATGTAGGCCCGGTGATGGATGGTGAATTGGATGGATTTATAAAAGCTTACCTGATGATGGAAAAAGAAACAGCGTAATTTTGAATCGTGTCCGCAGCGAATGAGTAAATCGTGAATGGTAAATTGAAAAAGATATAGCTAAACCGACTAAATCAATCTATACTATCTCAACCGTCTCAACCTCCTAAACCAACTAAACCATCTAAACTTTCTAAACCCTATTCGCCGCGGCGAACTAAACCCTAAACTCTAAACTCACACCATGCCTTCCATTTTAATTATAGACGATGAAGCAGCGATCAGGAAAACGCTGAGCGAGATACTGGGCTACGAAGGATACCGGATCACAGAAGCCGCAGACGGCGAAGAAGGGTTGAAAATTTTTCGAGAGAAGAGTTTCGACATTGTCCTGTGCGATATCAAGATGCCAAAGGTAGATGGGATCGAATTTCTCGAAAGAGCAAGAGAAATCAATTCCGAAACTCCCATCATTGTCATCAGTGGCCATGGCAATATTGAAACAGCAGTGGAGGCAGTAAAGAAAGGTGCATTTGACTACATCAGTAAGCCGCCGGATCTGAACCGAATGCTGATTACGCTTCGCAATGCAATGGATAAAACCACATTGCAGGCTGAGACCAAGGTACTGAAACGCAAGGCCAGCAAGGTGCAGGAGATAGTAGGTACCAGTCCGCAAATCAAGAGAATCAAGGAAACGATTGATAAAATAGCGCCTACAGACGCAAGGGTTTTGGTGACCGGAGAAAACGGAGTGGGCAAAGAATTAGTGGCTCGATGGATACACGAAAAAAGCCTGCGCGCTTCAAGTCCACTGGTAGAAGTGAACTGTGCCGCTATTCCGAGCGAGTTGATAGAAAGCGAATTGTTTGGCCATGAAAAAGGAAGTTTTACATCAGCAGTGAAACAAAGAATCGGGAAATTTGAGCAGGCGAGTGGCGGTACTTTATTTCTCGATGAGATCGGCGATATGAGCCTCAAGGCGCAGGCAAAAGTGTTGCGTGCACTCCAGGAAGGAAAGATCACAAGGGTAGGGGCCGACAAAGACATCAGCGTGGATGTTCGTGTGATCGCCGCTACCAACAAGGACCTGCTCAAAGAAGTGGAACTGAAAAACTTCCGGCTCGATTTGTACCACAGGTTGAGTGTTATCATTTTGCATGTACCTTCATTGAACCAACGCACCAGCGACATCCCTGTTTTGATTGATCAATTTTTAGAGGATATTGCAAGCGATTACGGCCAGCCGAAAAAAATGATTGATAAGCGGGCAGTAGAGATGTTGCAGAAACACAAATGGTCAGGCAATGTCAGGGAATTGCACAATGTGGTGGAGCGGCTCATCATTCTTTCCGGCAAGACGATAAGGCCCGAGGATGTCCAGAATTATGTATTACCAAACCGATAGAAATAATCTTGAATATTTTTTGCATAAGCGGATTAGGTGCAGACGAAAGAATTTTTTCTCGACTCGATTTTCATCAGCATAGGGTACGTCATATTCCCTGGATGATACCTGGGAAAAAAGAAACACTTGATCATTACACACACCGGATGGCCGCAAAGATAGATGCTGATGATCCGGTAATCATCGGTGTATCATTTGGAGGAATGGTGGCAATAGAGATTTCCAAATTTCTTCCTGCAAAGAAGATCATACTTATTTCAAGTATCAAATCAAAATTCGAAAAACCTTTTTATTTCAGGGCAGCCGCTGCATTGCGCATCAATAAACTAATTCCGCTCCGGCCATACAGGATACTGGAACCGATAGAAAATTATAATTTAGGAATCAGGACACAGGAGGAAAAGAGACTTGCAGCAGACTTCAGAAGACATCTTAATCTTGATTACAGTAACTGGGCCATTGACCAGGTGCTGCATTGGAACAATACTGAAATACCTGCTAATCTAGTACAAATTCACGGAAACAATGATCATGTATTACCTATTAAATACATTAAGCCCGACTATGTGATCGATAAAGGAGGACATCTTATGGTATATAACAGGGCAGATGATATCAATGTTATCCTTGACAAAATCCTGGTTGAATGATCCGCATCCAATATCGTTTAGCTAATCACTTTCATCGATACTTCATCGCGAAGGGAACGAAGAGGAGTGAAGTATGTCTCCCGGTGCACTAAACGGCCAGGCAAACCCGGTGTGGATTTGAGTTGGCTTCATCGAGCCTCCTCGCCATGACCTATTCCCTAACTCAACGACATTGAATCTGCATTGTTAAACTAATGATATTTTTGAGCGGCTTTTTTTGCCCCACAATGAATATGTTACATTTGTTTGCAATTTTTTATAAACACTAATAGATGAGTATAGGTTTACTGCTTTTTATCTTAGCTTCAATAGCCACGTTAATTGGCCTTTACGGAATGTTTAAGAAAGCGGAGATCACGCCGTGGAAGGCTTTGATCCCGTACTACAACACCTGGTGCATGGTTCAAAAAATGGAATTGAAAAAGATTTGGTTCTTTCTTCAGTTCATCCCCATAGCCGGGCAATTCATCACCATCTGGATTAATATCAAATTTGTCGAGCATTTCGGACGCTTCGGATTGTGGCATCATTTCCTGACCGTGTTTTTCCCTTTCATTTATTTCCCCTACCTCGGAAATAGTGATATGGAGCGGTATGCAGGTATTAAGGTGGTGCAGAATTACAAGAAAGGATTCATACGTGAATGGATAGACGCAGCAGTTTTTGCAGTAGTGGCGGCAACGCTCATTCGCACTTTTGTATTTGAAGCATATACCATTCCTACACCTTCGATGGAGAAAACATTGCTGGTGAATGACTTTTTGTTTGTAAGCAAATTTGCCTACGGCCCACGCATTCCGAACACGCCATTGGCATTGCCATTCATGCATCATACCATCATAGGTACCAATACCAAATCTTATGTAGAATGGATTGAACTGCCCTACACCCGTTGGTTTGCTAAACCGGTGAAGCGCAGAGATGTGGTAGTATTTAATTTTCCGGTGAATGATACATTGATCAATGATCCGGCGTATGGATCTCAAACCACCTATTACCAGGTGATACAGCAATACATGCTCCAGGCCCACATTTCAGAGGAGGAAGCTAGGAAGCGCGTGCAGGCACAATTCGGAGACCAGATCATTACCAGGCCGGTAGATAAACGAGAAAACTTTATCAAGAGGTGCACAGCCATTGCAGGTGACACATTGCAGATAAAAGACAGAATCATTTATATCAATGGTGTAGCACAGCCTTTGCCACCGGAGCATGAGTTTAGTTACGTTGTAACTACCAAAAGCCCTTTGGATCCTGATAAGCTGAACGATATCGGAATTCAGGATAATATAGACGACCGCAATAAGAACCAGGTGTACCTGTTAGGAAATAATGTCTATAAGATCAGCATGAGCGATATGGAAAAGATACAGTTGAAATTATTTCCGGAAGTAGTGTCCATCGATCCCGCACCACTTGATGACATAGATAAAGTGCCTTACGTCTTTCCACATGACCTCTCTTATAATTGGACTGTGGACAATTTTGGCCCCATCTGGATTCCCAAAAAAGGAGCTACTATTACTCTGACACCTGATAACCTCCTCCGTTACAAACGGTGTATTGTTACCTATGAGGGAAATCAACTGCAAGAAAAGAATGGGAGCTATTTAATCAATGGCCAACCGGCTACTACTTATACCTTCAAGATGAATTACTACTGGATGATGGGGGATAACCGTCATAATTCTTTAGACAGCCGTTTCTGGGGTTTTGTTCCCGAAGACCATGTTGTAGGAAAGGCGTCTCTGATCTGGTTCAGCTATGGCAATGGAATCAGGTGGTCCAGGATGTTTAAAACAATTCATTAAGAGTACCTCTTATTTGCAGTTCTCCTCCAAAGAAATTGTGAGTAATTTTTTTTGAGGAAATCGGATAAATTGTATGATTTTTGTTAGGAATAGTTATATCTGTACCTAAAATATTATACTCCTTCGATATCTATCTTTTATAATTTACCCACAACAAAAAAAGCAATCAAATGACAAAAAATCTACTCAAAAATTACTTAAGGAACTGCTTTTATAAGGCAGTTATTCCAATCCTTGCCATCATTTGCACGGGATATGGCGCCAATGCTCAGATCGGGCATTCATTGAATTATGACGGAATAGATGATGAGGCGATTACAGCCACTGATGTCATTGGCACCGGATCCTATACCAAGGAAGCCTGGGTGCGCTTTACAAACTTAGTGGCCAGCCACGCATATAATATCTTGTCGCAGGATAATAATGGTAGTACCTTATTAGTTTACAACAATCAATTGCAGGCTGCTCAAAATCCTGGATTTCCGGGTTTGGCTACGGACCCCGCAACGCTCTTAACCAATGTTTGGTATCATGTGGCAGTTACTTATGATGCTGCTACTGGTACAATGATTCTTTATAAAAACGGTGTGTCTGTAGCAACAGCAACCTCGGTCCCTAATATTACTTTAGGAAGCGTGCTGCTCATTGGAAATTTTAATGGAGGCGGTGCCGCTTATGGAGTGGATGGCGATTTGGATGAAGTGCGCGTTTGGAATTATGCCCGCACTGCAAGTGAAATTGCGTTTACCTATAATTGTACTGTACCTCCAAATTCACCCGGCCTGACTTTATATTATGATTTTGAACAGGGTATTGCCAATGGTAATAATACAACAATCACTTCCATCGTCGATCGAACAGCTAATGGTAATGACGCTACTTTATACAACTTTGCGCTGACTGGGACAACTTCCAATTTTACCGACGCCACCCCTGTATTGACCGGGGTATGCAGCGTTGTGCCTGTGAAATTTGCATCATTTGATGCAAAGGCAGCAGGAAATAGTGTTGCATTACACTGGCAAACCGCAACAGAAATCAATAGTGCAGGTTTTGAAATTGAAAGATCATCAAACGGTTCTACTGGTTGGCAATCTATTGGTTTCGTAAGCAGCCAGGGCAATTCAGTGTTGTTAAACGACTACAGTTTTACAGATGAAAACCCTGCTTCCGGCACAAACTATTATCGACTGAATCAGAAAAATGCTGATGGTAATTCTACATACAGTAAGGTGGTTTCTGTTTCTATTGCTTCTGCAAATGCAGTGAAATTATATCCAACAATGGCAGCAAGTAAAATCAATCTCACTGTTTCCGACAGGTCTCTATTGCACACTCATTTTATCATATTAGATGGCAACGGTAAACGCGTGTCTGAAGGCACAATCAAATCGAATGAACAAACTATTGATGTGAGCAATCTGAATAAAGGGATTTACTTCCTCAAAATACAAAACGGAAGCGCTTTCAAATTTCTGAAACAATAACTATTGAGAATAAGAATTAATAAAGACAGCATATCCTTTGGGTATGCTGTCTTTATTTTTAGTGAAATAAGATAGAAGTAGAAGTGAATAATTAAATAGACGACCAACTATTGTACAGCATCTGCAATCTCTTCCATGTGAATCGCAGAATGGCTTTCATCATAAACAGGATGACCATCTTTGATGATGATTACCTGTGGTGATTCGTGACGGATATTAAACTCTTCAGCTATTTTGTTGCTGAGTGGCCGATATTTGATGAGGTCAAGATAGTGAAAGTCGAATCCACCGGGAGCTTCACTTTTTTCAAGACGATTCTTGATCATACTGCTGATGCTGCATCGGATGCTGTGTTTGAAGATCACCTGGGGTTTGTCGTGTGATTCTTTAATAAGGTCATTCAACTGTTCATCTGACAGCAGTGGCTTCCAATCCATAGGTTAATAATTTTTTAATGAATGATATTTTCAGTCATCGGGCAACCGGTTCTGCTCCTTCGGCTACCACTGCAACTTGACAACGTAACCCCGATCAGGGATATCAATACGATTGCAATTAATAGTTTTTTCATAGCAAAATTTGTTTTGCAAAATTAGAAGTTAATAATCAAGAGAATTTGTGTCAAAACGCTAATTCATTCAAACAATTGTTAATTTGTCGGCCTAAATATAATTATGAAAATCCATTTTATCGCAATCGGTGGAAGTGTGATGCACCAATTAGCTATTTCTCTCAGAAAAAAGGGGTATGTAATATCAGGAAGTGATGATGAAATTTTTGAACCTGCGTACACTAACCTTAAGAGTTTAGACCTGCTGCCGGCCGAACTCGGATGGTATCCTGAAAAAATTCAAAATGATCTGAATGCGGTTATTCTTGGAATGCATGCAAAGCATGACAACCCGGAACTTAAGCGTGCACTTGATCTGGGAGTTCCTGTATATTCCTTTCCGGAATATATTTTCAAAGAGAGCTCGGAAAAAAAGAGAGTGGCGATTGGGGGAAGCCACGGCAAGACTACGATCACATCCATGGTGATGCATGTGCTGAAACAGTCAGGAACAGACTTTGATTACCTGGTAGGAGCGAGGTTGGAAGGTTTTGATCAAAGCGTGAAAATTTCAAATGCTCCTGTAATTGTTTGTGAGGCTGATGAATATCCTGCAAGTACCATCGAAAAAAGGCCCAAGTTTCATTTTCTCTTTCCACACATAGCAGTTATATCTGGGATTGCCTGGGATCATATTAACGTGTTCCCTACATTTGAAGGCTATTGCAAACAATTTTCAATTTTTATTGACAAGATTCAAACAGGTGGAGTACTTATCTATAATATGAATGATGAAACACTCAGGAATATCGTTACATCTACGGAGCGTGATGATATCCGGTTTATTCCTTACAATGTACCGGATCATGAAATTCTCCATGGAATTACCTATCTCAAAAAAGGAGAAGGGTCAATACCCTTAAAAGTATTCGGAGATCATAACCTGATGAATATTGAAGCAGCATACAAGGTTTGCCTGGAATTGAACATTGATTCAAGGAACTTCCTGGATGCAATTGGTACTTTCAAGGGAGCTGCAAAACGACTCGAGGTAGTGTATCAATCTGGTGGTACAAACGTGTACCGGGATTTTGCTCATGCCCCAAGTAAGGTAAAGGCTAGTGTAGCCGCAGTAAAATCACAATTTCCCGGCAGAAGATTGGTAGCTGTGCTCGAGTTACACACTTTCAGCAGTTTGAATGAAAATTTTATGAGCGAATACAAAGGCGCCCTTGATGCCGCAGACGTTGCTATTGTATTCTACAGCAGGCATGCGTTGGAGTTGAAGAGGATGCCATTTCTAGACCCTGAAAAGATACGTTCAGGTTTTGCAAAAAGCGGTCTTCACATTGCTAATAGCATGGAGACATTGGAGGCAATATTGAAAACAATGGGAACTCAAAACACAAATTTCCTGTTAATGAGTAGTGGAAATTACGATGGATTGAATATTTTGCAATCTTTGCACCTATCTTAAAAACGAAATTAGAAAATGGATTTAAAACTTACCCGGCCACTGGCATTCTTTGACTTGGAAACAACCGGGGTCAACATTGCTACCGACCGTATCATCGAGATTTATATTCTGAAAATAAATCCCGATGGATCCAGCACCAACAAACACAAATTTATCAATCCGGGAATTCCGATCCCAAAAGAAAGCAGTGATATTCATGGGATCACCGACAGCAAGGTAAAGGATTCTCCCTCTTTCAAAGAGGCAGCTAATGAACTGAAGCAGTTTATTGGTAATGCTGATCTGGCCGGTTTCAACTCAAACAGGTTTGATATCCCGTTGTTAATGGAGGAGTTTCTAAGGGCAGGGATTGAATTGGATATGAGCCATCGCAAACTGGTGGATATCCAGCATATTTTTCATACTATGGAAAAAAGGACGCTCGCTGCTGCGTACAAATTCTATTGTGAAAAGGAATTGATAGATGCGCACAGTGCAGAGGCAGACACAACCGCCACATGGGAAATATTAAAGGCACAGTTGGCACGCTACAATCAATTGGGAAACTCTGTAGATTCCATTCTGAACCTCATAGGCGAAGAAAGGATTGTGGACTTTGCACGCAGAATGGTTTATGATGAAAATGGAGATGAAATTTTTAATTTCGGCAAGCACAAGGGCAGAAAGGTAAAGGATGTATTGAATCATGAACGGCAGTATTATGACTGGATGATGAAAGGTGATTTTCCGTTACACACGAAACAAAAACTTACAGAAATATTAAACCGGACGCTCCTTACTAAAAAATGACCTTCTTTTCGTAAGTTGCTATGCGGATGAACAATAAATTTGCTGCTTATTGGTTAATTGTCTTTACTTGGAAAAACTTGTTATCATACCCACCTTTAATGAAAAGGAGAATGTAGCCAGGATTCTCGAGGCTGTATTTCGATTGCAGGATTTCCATGTACTGGTCATAGATGATAATTCACCTGACGGTACTGCAGATATCATCAAAAATCTTTTTGCTCAGTATCCGGGCAGGTTATTTCTGGAGGAACGCAAAAACAAATCCGGCCTGGGCACTGCATATATTCACGGTTTCAAATGGGCATTATCCAAAGGATATCGTTTCATTTTTGAAATGGATTGCGACTTTTCTCACAATCCTGATGACCTCGAACGTTTGTATATGGCTTGCAAAACAGGAGGCGCTGATGTTGCCATTGGCAGTCGTTATGTAAAAAATGGTAAAATAGAAAACTGGCCTCCTGTGCGGGTGATGTTATCAAGAGGTGCTTCTGTTTATACAAGAATCATCACCTTTATGCCGATCAAAGATCCTACAGCAGGTTTTGTATGTTACCGCAGAGAAGTACTTGCTGCCATCAACCTGGATGAAATCACATTTGTCGGATATGCATTCCAGATAGAGATGAAATTTGCCGCATGGAAACTGGGCTTTCAAATCAGGGAAGTCCCGATCACTTTTAAAGACCGGACCTATGGTGTTTCAAAAATGAATAAGGGAATTGTAAAGGAAGGTATCATTGGAGTACTGAGGCTTCGATGGAACAGTATGTTTAAGAATTACAGAAGGCGTGTCAAGAAAATCGACAAGAGTTTTTTGGAAGCAGATTATCTGGCACATGATGAGCAATAGGTAACAATCTGCCGCGATGTTTTTTTATTTGCAAAAATGTATTAACTCCAATCTATTTTAATAAATACGGATGTTACTTTTAAGCCCCCTGTTCAATGAGTAAAAAGAACTATTCTGTCTCCAAAA
Source organism: Chitinophagaceae bacterium (assembly GCA_039811325.1). Taxonomy (GTDB): domain Bacteria; phylum Bacteroidota; class Bacteroidia; order Chitinophagales; family Chitinophagaceae; genus Ginsengibacter. The sequence goes on from JBDHYH010000062.1 coordinate 10,472, forward strand.
TTATTTTTTTGGTTTCCGGCATTACTCTCATGATTGTGGCTTTCTTATTTTGGTGGAATCAATATAATTCGCCTGCAAAAGTTGTACGGGCTATTGAAAGTAAAAACCTTGACAGCCTGTATCATGTCACATACGGTTCCATGCGCGTTGATGATAATGCCGGTAATGCATACCTGGAGGATATACACATTGTTCCTGATACTTCGTTGATCCGTTTCATTCCTTCCGAATACTGGCCACCTGCCATCCTGGACATTTCTATTAAGTCTATCTCAATCAAAGGAGCCAATGCTGCTGAAGCTATAAAGGGGGCACGGATCGTAGGAGACACAGTGATTATCAATCGTCCCGAAATTCGGATGTACACTTTGCGTCCATTACAGAGGAATACTAAAATAGAATCGGAAGCCAGGTTGGTATTTCGGGAAATGCTCGGAAGGCTAAAACTTATTGAAATTGGTTACATACTCATTGATTCAATTAACGTGAAATCTGTCGGTTTCAGAAGCGGAGAAAACGATTTTGATTTTCTGAATGGAAATATTCAGATTTCTGATGTGCTTGTGGATAGTACGCACCATACAGATAATTCAAGAGTATTATTTTCACGGAATGCTTCATTCCATGTCGATAGTTTTTTGAGCTATAATCACAGCCGGCCTGAATTCCTCATAAAGGATGTGGTTTTCAACAGCAGGGAGCGTTCTGTAAAGTTTGGTAAAATAATGCTGAACAGGTTTAATGATGAGAATGGCAGGGGGCAGTTGCTCATCGATGCTACATCCTTAAAGGTTGCGGGATTAAATACGAATGAAATTATTGAAAATAAGAATCTGGCAATAGACAGTGTTCAGTGTGGAGAAATAAAATTCTATGAGCCCCCGGAAGAGAGCCTCACAGGGATTGGCAAAACCGTCGGGGCAGTTCCTGCAAATATGGATTCACTTTCTGGTTTCAGAAATGTGTATGGGCTCACCCTTCAGTACTTCGGATTTGAAAACGTAAAGTTTGTTCCAATACAAAAGGACCGGTTTGATATTGGAAAAGTAAGCCTGAGGCTGCAACGGATTGAAGCCAGCAGAATTTCTGAGTTTGAAAGGAATCCACTAAGATTCATTCATGAAGCAAACCTGGACATCACTTTTGTAAAGCTAACTTCAAAAGACAGCATGTATAATTTCAATTTGAATGATATCAAAATCAATTCTCTTGAAAAAAAATTATACATGGGTGAAATAGTGACAAAGCCTGTGGCAGGTGAGGAGGCATTTGCCCACAGGTACCCTTATCAAAAAGACAGGTTTGATATCTCCATGAAAGACGTAACTGTTGACGGAATTGGTATGGAGAATCTTTTCGACCATAAATTCTTTGCTTCTCAAATTACTGTTGGCAATACTATAGCCAGAATATACAGAGACCTTAATAAACCTGTTGAACCGGTGAGCAGAGTGGGAGGGTACCCTTCACAATTGTTGAAAAAAATTGATTTTCCAATCAATATATCGAAAGCAGTCTTGCCTGTTCTGTTTCTGGAGTACCGGGAAAAACAAGCCCTGAACAACCGTACGGGAACAATCAGGTTCTATAATACCCACTTAGAACTTACCAATATTACCAATATCAATTCCGGAAATAAGGAAAACAATTCAATGGATGCAACATTTCAAACCTCTGTTCTCAATAGCATCCCCTTAAAAGGCACTTTCAGATTTTTTCCCGGAGACGAAAATGGTGCATTTGAATTCCGGGGAGAGGCAGGCAGTTTTAATGCGGTAAGCTTCAATCCGATTTCGGTACCAATGGCGCTCGTGAAAGTGAAAACCGGCCATATTTCGGAAATTTCTTTTGATCTCAGAGGCGACAACTTCAGAGCATCAGGGCCATTTTCTATGAAGTATGAGAATTTAAAAATTGAAGTGCTTAAAAAAGATGTTTTCGCTGATACCGTCAGGAAGCGTGGCCTCGCGAGCCTCCTTGCCAACATCATCGTGAAAAACAGTAATCCTTTGAATGGAGAATTCCGTAAGGTAACGGCAATGCATGAACGCAATATTCACAAATCATTCTTTAACCTGGTATGGAAAACCGTATTTAACGGAATCAAGAGCACTGTAGGAATTCCTCAATAGAGATTATGATGCCTTAAAGCTGTCTTTTAAGGTAGCTGTTCGGTTGAATATCATTGTATCACCTGATTCAATATCCACGCAGAAATAGCCATTCCTGATAAATTGAAAATGGCTGCCGGCCTTTACATCTTTCAATCCGGCTTCGATATATGCATTTCTGATTTGAAGTGAGTCGGGATTCAGATGTTCGAGGAAATTGTCTTCTGCTGCTGGATTCTCTGATGTGAACAGCCTGTCGTACAGCCTGACTTCGGCAGTTACCGCATTTTTGGCATCTACCCAATGAATGGTTCCCTTCACCTTGATGCCACTGGTATCCTCTCCGCTGCGTGATTCGGGTATATGTGTAGCATGTATCTCTATCACTTTTCCTCCTGCATCTTTTTTGAATGACTCACACTTGATAATATAGGCGCTCTTGAGACGTACCATCTGCCCGGGTGCGAGCCTGAACCATTTTTTTACAGGCTCCTCCATGAAGTCCTCTTGCTCTATCCACAGTGTATTAGAAAAAGAAACTTTCCTGTTGCTTTCAGGTTTCCCGGGAAATGTTTCTGTTTCCAGCAATTCAGTTTTTTCCGCATCATAACTATCTATGATCAGCTTTAAGGGGTTCAGTACCGCCATCACTCTTGGTGCTGATTCATTCAGTTCTTCTCTGACACAGAATTCCAGCAGGCTGATATCGATAAGATTATCTCTCTTCGCCACGCCTATCTTTTCGCAGAAAGTACGGATAGAAGATGGTGTATATCCTTTACGGCGCATTCCGGAGATGGTAGGCATGCGCGGATCATCCCAGCCGGTTATGAATTTTTCATTGACAAGTTGCAGCAATTTTCGTTTACTCATTACCGTATGAGTCATGTTCAGTCGTGCAAATTCGTATTGATGAGATGGGAAAATCTCCAGTTTGTCAATAAACCAATCATACAACGGCCTGTGAGGAATAAACTCCAGTGTGCAGATACTGTGTGTAATGTTTTCAATACTATCACTTTGCCCGTGTGCAAAATCATACATGGGGTAGATGCACCAGGTATTCCCTGTACGGTGATGCTCCGCATGTTTGATCCTGTACATCAACGGGTCACGCAAATGCATGTTAGGCGCAGCCATATCCACTTTTGCCCTCAGCACTTTTTCTCCATCTTTGTACTTGCCTTCTTTCATTTCACGAAACAGTTGAAGATTTTCCTCAACACTTCTGTTCCGGTATTCGTTCTCAATCCCGGGAGTTGTGGGAGTCCCTTTTTCTGAAGCGATTTTTTCAGGAGAACTGTCATCTACATAGGCCAGCCCTTTTTTGATCAGGTCAACGGCAAAATTGTAGAGTTTATCAAAATAGTCGCTTGCATATAGTTCTTCCGCCCAGGTGAATCCCAGCCATCGGATATCATCTTTGATGCTTTCTACATATTCTGTATCTTCTGTTACGGGGTTGGTATCATCAAATCTCAGGTTGGTAGTGCCGCCATATTTGATAGCAAGGCCAAAATTGAGACAGATACTTTTTGCATGTCCTATATGCAGGTATCCGTTGGGTTCGGGTGGAAACCGGGTTTTTATCGTTTCATATTTCTTGCTCTCAAGATCTGCTTCAATGATCTCCTCAATGAAATTGAGACTTTTCTCTTCTGTCATAATCTTATCTATCGTGAAAATTCGGGATGCAAAAATAATCAATCCTTCATGCTGGCCGCTATCAATTCTGCAATGTCCATCACCTGCATTTTATCTTCTGCCTCATTGGCTTTCAGTCCATCTGTAAGCATGGTCATGCAATAGGGACAATTGGAAGCGAGAATAGATGCACCTGTATCGAGTGCTTCTCTGGTTCTATCGGTGTTAATGCGCACCTTGCCTGCTTCTTCTTCTTTGAATACCTGGGCACCACCTGCCCCGCAGCAGAATCCCCGGCTCTTGTGGCGTTTCATTTCCGATAGTTCAACATCCAGGGCCTCCAATACTTTTCTGGGGGCTTCATAGATACCATTTGCCCTACCGAGGTAACAGCTATCATGATACGTAATCTTTTTTCCTTTGAAAGCGCCGCTCTCTGACATCCTGATTTTTCCCTCGTCGATCAGTTGCTGCAAATAGGTGGCATGGTGCATCACTTCATAATGTCCCCCAAGTGCGGGATATTCATTCTTGAAAATGTTGAAACAATGAGGACAGGTGGTTAATATCTTCTTTACATTGTATTGCTGAAAGAGCTGAATGTTCTGGTAAGCCATCATTTGAAAGATGAACTCGTTGCCTGCTCTCCTGGCCGGGTCTCCATTGCACATTTCCTCCTTGCCTAAAATAGCGTAATTGATACCGATTTTGTTCAGAATAGTAGCAAATGCAATAGTGATCTTTTGTGCTCTCTGGTCATAGCTTCCGGCACAGCCTACAAAAAATAAAACTTCTGCCTCCTTTCCCGAAGCCTTTAATTCCGCCATTGTAGGTACCTTCATACTGTTTTATTTTTGCTAAAATACAACAAACAACCGGATGCAGGCAGTTGTTAATCACACATAGATTATTTTTGCGAATACATTACTGACAATAAGAATCCAATCAGCATCAGCTATTGAATATTTTTCAAAAAATAACAAATTGGGAGCAGTGGCCATTTAAGCTTTTGTATGCGCCACTCACGCCGGTATGGGTTTATTATATGATTCGTTCGGGGGCTATCTGGTTTTTTACTCCGAGTAATCCCAAGTTGACTTTTGGCGGCCTGGAAGGAGAACCAAAAAAGGAAATGCACGATTTGCTGCCACCTGCTCTGTGTCCAACATATTTTAATGTCATTCCCAACGAGCCGGTTGAGAATATTCTGAATTCTATCAGGGAGAGGAACATGCAATTTCCACTTATAGCAAAACCGGAAGTTGGCGGTCAGGGAATCCTGGTGAGGAAATTAGAAAATGAAGAACAACTCAGGTTTTATCACAAGAATGTGCCGGTGGAATATTTTATCCAGGAGTTTTTAGATCTGCCTCTTGAAGTCAGCTTATTTTATTATCGTTATCCATGGGAGAAAAGTGGTAAAATCACAGGGTTTCTTCAAAAGGTACCATTGCGTGTCTATGGTGATGGAGAGCATACTTTAAAAGAACTTATTCTCAGCAATTCGAAATCAAAGAAACACCTTGAATCGCTACAGGTGAGGCATGGCGCTCATTATGACAAAGTATTGGCGGAAGGTGAACTCTATAAACTGAGTGATGCAGGCAATCACAACAGGGGTGCGCAGTTTATCGACCTGAAGGATGAGATCGATGATTCCCTGTTGCATATCCTGGATGGCATCAGCCATTCTATCAATGACTTTTTCTATGGCAGGTATGATATCATGTGCAAGAGCGTAGAGGATCTGAAGCAGGCGAAGAATTTCAGGATATTAGAATATAATGGATGCGGAGCTGAGCCTAATCACTTCTATGACACCGGGTATACTTTGCGTAAGGCGTATCTCGAAATCATGATGCACTGGAAGAAACTATTTACCATCAGCCGCTACAATCACCGGCAGGGACATAGTTACTGGCCATTCTGGAAAGGATGGCGTTTTCTAAGAGAGACAAAAAAATATTTTAAAATCGCAATAGAAGCCGATAAGCGAATTCCATAATTTCAATCAATTAAATTTCATCAATTATGAAGGGAAATCTTTTTGTATTACTGCTCATCTCATTTTATTACCCTTCATCAGCTCAGCGATACAAGCCTGTGGACGAAGGCAGCAAAGTGCATTTTGTCATTAAGAATTTTGGAATCAGCACCGGTGGAGACCTTCAAAAATTGGATGGCGAAATTCTTTTCAATCCACAGAGCATCTCTCAGAGTTTTTTTAATGTTACCGTGAAGTCTTCTACAATAGACACCGACAACAGTAGTCGCGATGAGAGCCTGCGCCAGGACTATTTTGAATCAGCAAAATACCCGGATATTCGTTTGGTATCTACTAAAGTTCAGAATACCAACAAAACCAGTGACGGGTATTACTACTTTACAGGAAAACTGATCATGAAGAATGTAACTAAGGAAATTTCCTTTCCTTTCAAAGCGGAGAAGGCAGGTGAGAATTGGTTGTTTACGGGTGAGTTTGATATCAACCGACTGGATTATGGTGTGGGTGAGAGTAGTTCAATACTTGGAAACAAGGTGCACATTTCACTGAAAGTGCAAGCCAAAAAGCAATAATTAAATGGGCCTGTTGAGGGTTTTCTTGTGGGGGCTGTTGGTCAGCTTTCTTGGTTCCCTGCCATTGGGGACGCTGAATGTTGCGGCCATGCAGATCAGTGTACAGGAAAATGTAACCAACGCTATCTATTTTTCTGTCGGATCACTCCTTGTTGAAATGATCTATGTCCGGTTTTCGCTGGTGGGAATCAATTGGCTGCAGAAGCAAAAGAAACTCTTCAGGTGGATGGAATGGATCACCCTGGCTATTGTTGTTGCCCTTGCTGTCGGAAGTTTTATTGCTGCTATGCAACCTCACCAGGAAAAGAATGTGATGCTCGATAATAATATCAACCGTTTCTTACTTGGGGTAATGCTGAGTGCTATCAGCCCTATGCAGATACCTTTCTGGTTTGGATGGAGCACGGTTTTGTTTACGAAAAAAATCTTAGTACCCAAGTCTTCGTATTACAATTTATACATAGTGGGTATAGGGCTGGGAACACTATTTGGAAATTTTGTTTTCATTTTTGGAGGTAAGTTCATCGTCAATAAACTGAACGCTAACCAGGATGTCATTAATTGGGTCATTGGCGGCATCTTTGCCATCACTGCGGTTATCTTTCTTATAAAAATTCTTGCGCATAAGGACGCAGCAGATAAATTGCAGGATATGAGGCAGTCGTAGTTTTACGACTATTTTCAATAGAAACTTTACGACACCGATGGTAAAATTGGTCCGAAAAAATTAGTCAGTTTTGCTATTGGTCTGTGTGTAAGATGTGGATATTTTTGTTCTCGAAGTTGATTGATGTAAGCATTGATCATGAATCCATAATCCTTTCAAAAATCTTAAAGTAATCCTATTAAATTCCGGTTATTAAAATCTGATATCAGTCAACTTCTTTTATCTGATACCTCTGAAAAGAAAAGAAATTATCCCTTTGAAAACGACTCGAAAGAGTACACGATTTAAAGCCTGAAAAACCAGTAACCCCAGGATTTAAATTAACTAAAAAAACTTCTGTCCGTCGTACAGAGGTTTTTTTTTTGCCCATAGATCAGGCTTCAGTTGGACTTCCGTCTTCCTTTTTCTGTTCCCAAACCAGGGCACTAGCTCCGAGTATCGCAGCGTCGGATTCTTTCAATTCGCTAAAGATTAGTTTCACCTTATTCTTAAAAATCGGAAGCAGGTTCTCCTCCATATTTTTTCTTACCGGATCCAGCAAAATTTTACCGGCTTTGATTACTCCTCCAAACAAAATGATGGCCTCAGGAGAGGAAAACATGACAGCATTGGCTAATGCAATACCAAGTACTTTCCCTGTATAATCAAAAACCTCCAGGGCAAGAGGATCTTCCTGAATCGCTGCTTCATAAATTGTTTTGGATGTGATTTCATCGTGTGGAGTATTCCGTAAAAGAGAGGTAACGAATGGTCTTTCATCCAGGAATTCTTTGGCAGTGATGACCATTCCGGTCGCCGATGCATAGGCTTCCAGCGATCCCCTCAGGCCGGTACCCCAATGTAATCTTCCTCCGGGAATTACGGTGGTATGTCCCAACTCCCCGGCGAAACCGTCATGGCCGTAAATCAATTGACCGTTAGCAATGATACCGCTTCCCACACCGGTTCCAAGAGTGATCATTATAAAATCTTTCATGCCCCTGCCTGCTCCATACATCATCTCACCCATAGCGGCAGCATTGGCATCATTAGTGAGTGTACATGGTTTCTTAAATTTTTCAGTTACGAGTTTAGCCATGGGCAATACACCTTTCCATTGAAGGTTAGGGGCGTACTCGACTGTTCCCGTATAATAATTACCGTTAGGTGCGCCCATTCCGATTCCTTTAATGAATTGCATACCTCCTGAATTATTGATAGCGGGCATGATCTCATCGTATAAAGCATCAATGAAGTCCTCTATATTCGGATATCCGGTGGTGATGATATCTCCTTTGTTAGTGATGTCGCCCCGGTGGTTGACAATTCCATATTTAGTGGTGGTGCCACCTATGTCAATCCCTATGGCAAATTCTTTCAGGTTTTCCGATTCTTCAATTACTATTTTTTCACCCATTTTATTTTTGAAAGTTTAGGTTGAGCAATCAGTTAATCTATTTCGTCCGCAAGAGCTCCTTCAGGAGAAAGGCCGGCAGTGTCATCTTCTATTTTATCTTCATAATTAATACCCTGCCTTTTCAAAATCCCTTTTACAAAGAAAGCGTAGAATGTAATGTAGGCAAAGCAGGCGAGTGGTATCCAGTAAGATTGATGAATACCATATCCTACGATATCACTATCACTCTGCAGCAAATCTGCAAGTTTTCCCTGGATAGGAGGAATGACACCGCCACCGAGAATCATCATAATCAGGAAGGCTGAGGCCTGTGTTGTATATTTTCCTAAGCCCGTTACCGCCAGGGTAAAAATAGCAGGCCACATGATACTACAGAACAATCCACCACTGATAAAAGCATACACTGCAAGCATTCCGGTGTTGAAGATTCCAATAGCCATTGAGACAATACCCAGTAATCCAAAAACCATGAGTGTCCGTGCCGGTTTGTCTTTACTTACGTAAAATGCACCAATCTGAATAAGCACACAAATAATATAATAATACAACAGGTGTACCTGGTATTTTGAAAGTGCATTCACGGCCAATACAATCAGGAAGGCTACCAGAGGAACTATGAAGGTCAGCGCTTGCTTCGTGGAAGGTTTGAACTCAAAGGCACTGATAGAGCCAACCCATCTTCCGATCATTAAACTTCCCCAATACATTGAAATAAACAATGCTGCCTCTGAAGTGGAAAAAGAACCAAATGCCGGCTTGCTTAACAACTCACTTAAATTACTCACGATGGTAACTTCAGTTCCAACATATAAAAATAACGCGAGCATGCCTAATACCAATTGCGGATACCGCATGGCGCCCCAACCTTCAGGATTTTTCCTGGCTCTGAAATTGGCGACTAACAAACTCAACACCACCACTGCAAGCGCACCGAAAAGCCATTTCATACGATAACTTTCCACAGGTAATTTCACAGCGTTCAGTTGTTCCGTCTTTTGATTTATTTCATTCCTGATATCTTCTACAGCAGTGGCAGCAGCATTATCTGTTTGTTTCAGTAGTTCCAATTGGGCTGCAACTTCTTTCTTTGTTTTATCCTTAATAAAATTTTTCGATGAAATATTTTTTGCTGTTGCCGCAACAGATGCGTTGACCACACTATCTGCTTTCACATAATCTTTTGCTATCACCGCCTCCATCTCTTCAATCGTCTTTTGCTTATCGGTATTATAACTACTGAAAACAGGAACGAACATGATAATCAGCAGTCCGGTCATTATGAGAAGAGAATAAAGCGTTTTTGCTTCACGCTCTGTTTTCTCAGTTGAAATGCCGGCGGGGACTTTTTTGCTGAAATAGAATAAAGCCGCAGCACCTATAAAAAGTAAACCCACACAGGTGTAGAGCACAATCACCTTCCCGAGACCGAGCGATGCTATTTGCTCATCAGTGATGGCAGCTGTAGTACCAAACAAAGCAAATGCTACGATTAACGGGCCAATCATTGTGCCGAACGAATTGACACCACCACCAAGGTTTACCCGGCTCGCACCCGTCGATGGATCGCCGAGTATGATGGCAAAGGGCTGTGCTGCTGTCTGCTGCAGCGAGAAACCTAAAGCAACTACAAACAACCCAGCCAGCATTCCTACAAATGCATTTGCATTCACTGCAATGATCATTACAAGCGCTCCTACCGCAGAAAATAAAAGACCGTAAACAATACTTTTTTTGTACCCCCATTTTGCGACAAGGTCGCGTCCTCCAAAGGCTCCATAAGCAAAGAGTACGAGAGCTCCAATATAATATGCCAGGTAAAATGCGAAGTCAATCAACTGGCTTTGAAACTGGTCAAGGTGGAAGTAATGTTTACAAAAAGGAATAAAAACGCTGTTGCCCGCTGCGATAAATCCCCAAAAGAAAAAGACGGTAACAAGAGTAGTAAGCGCACCATAATTAGTTGGCTGAAATTTCCCTGTCGCAGGTCTTTTGGATGCAGGCACATTCATGGAAGGTGTGGCCATTGAGATTTTTTTTATGGCAATGAAAGTAATACAAAAATCAAAGAGGCTGAATAATTCTTGACAAGAAAATCATTTATTAATAAAAAATGATTCAAAACATGTATTTTCATTCTATGGAAATATTACACGTAAGTGCTGAATGCTATCCGGTTGCAAAGGTCGGTGGACTCGGCGATGTAGTGGGTGCATTGCCCAAATATCAACAGAAGGCCGGACATGTGGCCAAGGTTGTAATGCCCATGTATCGTACCAAATTTCTGTTCAATCATGAATTCGATGTGGTACACAAAGGCTCTATTGGCATTGCCAATTACCGGATGGAATATACCATTATTAAAGAGCGGTCGAATCAACTTGGATTCGATCTTTACCTGCTGGATATTAATGGCCTGCTCGATCGTGAAAAGGTGTATGGATATGGTGATGATACCTACCGTTTTGTTTCCTTTCAGACCGCAGTGGTAGATTGGGTCAGTCACTGGCAGCATCATCCTGACATTATTCATGCACACGACCATCATACTGCATTGATTCCTTTTTTGATGAAGTATTCTTATCCTTACAATCATTTATCATCTATCAAGACGATTTTGACCATTCACAACGGACAGTACCAGGGATGGATGGGATGGGATCAGGCGAACCTGCTGCCACCATGGGATTCCTACAAATGGGGCATGCTCGACTGGAGCAATACCATCAATCCACTTGCATCGGGCGTAAAATGCGCATCGAAAGTTAATACAGTGAGTCATGGTTATCTCGAAGAACTGCGATACAATGCAAATGGGTTAGAACATTTGTTTGAGTATGAAAGAGGCAAGTGTTTTGGAATTTTGAATGGCATCGACAATGAAGTGTGGGATCCTGCCACAGACAAGTATCTTGAGCATCATTTCAGTGCTGATGATTTCGATGAAAAAAAGAAAAACAAAGAATTGTTGTGTAAACAATTTAACCTCGATATAGAAAAGCCATTAATCGTATTCATCGGCAGGCTGGTTGGGGAGAAAGCTGCGGACCTGCTACCTCAAACTATTTCGGATTGTATATATTATATGGAGGGGAAAATGAATTTCCTTCTACTTGGAAGCGGAGACCCTGAGGTAGAGTATCATTTGGAAAATATGAAAAGCAGTTTTTACGGCTACTATAATTCACAGATCGGGTACAATGAAGCTTTAAGTCATTTGATGTATGCAGGAGCGGATTTTCTTTTGATGCCCAGCAGGGTAGAGCCGTGCGGCCTCAACCAAATGTATGCTTTGAGGTATGGTACGATACCGATTGTCAGGCGAACAGGCGGGCTCAGGGACACTGTACTGGATTATGGTGATCCGGGCGGATTTGGTATTTGCTTTAATGATGCTACGGTGGGGGATATTTCTCATGGTATCTATCGTGCTACCGAATTGTATAATGACAAGAACAAACTTCAATCTATCGTGGGCCAAATTATGAAGATAGATCATAGTTGGGAACGTAGTGCCCAGATTTATATTAATTTGTATAACGCCTGAATTAAGAAGTCGTGGAATTTTGTAATAAAGTTTTGTGTAAATTGGATCGTCTATTTTCTCATACTAAAAAATGCTACCAAATATGTGGATATCAAAATCATTAGTCGCTGTCATCCTTGGAGGTGGCGCCGGAACCCGTTTATACCCGCTCACTGAAGCGAGAAGTAAACCTGCTGTACCGCTTGCCGGCAAATACCGGCTGGTGGATATTCCAATTTCTAATTGTATCAATAGCAATATCAACAGGATATTTGTACTAACACAGTACAACTCAGCATCATTAAATAAGCATATCAAAAATACTTATCACTTCAGTGTATTCAGCAGTGGTTTTGCTGATATTCTTGCAGCAGAACAAACTCCTGATAATCCACAATGGTTTCAGGGTACAGCGGATGCGGTACGGCAATCGCTGCGGCACCTGGAAAGTTTGCAATATGATCATGTGCTAATTCTTTCCGGAGATCAGTTGTATCAAATGGATTTCGGAAATATGTTCAGAACGCACGAGAAAGAGAATGCTGATATTACAATTGCAACGATACCGGTAACGGCCAAGGAAGCAACGGAATTTGGAATCCTTAAGTCAAATGAGACCAACCGCATCATTTCCTTTATTGAGAAACCTGCTGCTGAATTATTACCTGATTGGGTAAGTGAAACAACAGAATCAATGAAAGTTGCAGGAAGGAATTACCTGGCGAGTATGGGTA